>JABGZU010000143.1 GCA_018674605.1 Candidatus Nitrosopumilus sp. | reverse complement strand
TACCACCTTCTCTTCTACCACCTTCTCTTCTACCACCTTCTCTTCTACCACCTTCTCTTCTACCACCTTCTCTTCTACCACCAAAGTTTCCATCATCTTGTCTGAATTGTTGAGGTTTTCTGATGTCTTTTTCAGTTGGATTTTCATATTTTTTACCTATTTCATCAACTCTAATGTTGAGTTTATCCAATAAAGTTTGATTCAATCCTTCACCGTAAACATCTACTCTTGCAGCAATGACTGCTTTTGCAGCTACTGCACGTGCAATTTTTCCTCTTTGCCATCTAGGAGCTGCATGCACCATTGCATGTTGGAATAATAATCCGTGTTTTGGTGGTTGGGATCCTGTCTTTAATGCTCTGAATAATGCTTTTTCAGCACCTAATACCTGTATTGTACTAGCTGGCATTGATGCCATTTTTTTGAGACTTCCAGCTCTTCCTAAAATTCTTGCACCCACAGCACTACCTAATATGGCTGAAATATTTGGTGCAATCTCAAGCATTTCTGATTCAACATGTTCTTCAAGTTTTTTACGTAACTCATGAAAATCTAAAATTTGTTTTGCAATTGATTGAACTATTGCCAAATTAATATCTGAAATATCTCCGCCTCTACTTTTTGTTAAAATTAATGATAGCATATTCACTTTAGATTCTGGAAAACCTGCTTCTTCAAAAACTTGTTTTGATAATGATTCACGTTTTCCTGCCATTACAATTTGTGCATATCCGTTAATACTATCTATCATATTATCCAATTCTGGAAAATGTAATCCATACCATTCTCTGAGTCTTGAACTTAATCCATTTGCTATTTTATCAATTTCATCTAATGAGTTGATTGCTTGGATGATGTGAAGATCTGGACTTTGTGATACTTCTGTAACCTTTGAAGATGAAAATCCTAAAGCAAACTCTCTTAATTTTCCTAATACGTCTTGAAGATTTGATGCAAAACCTGAATCTACCATTATTTGTGGTTTTGTTGTTTGGATTTTCTCCAATTCCTCTTCATCCATAATGTGACAATCAATTGAAAATTTTTTTAAAATAGCGAGTAATGATTCATCACTCACTGAAACACCTCTTTGAATTTTTACTAAATAATTTATTAATTCATTTAATTTTGATTCTTTATTTTTAACGGCAAGGTATTCTTTGACAGTATTTGAAAATGGAAATGCTTTATCTACCTGTCCATCATTGAATACTGAAATCCCTAACTCTGTTAAAATCACGGAATACATGACTAGTTCAACTTAAATCACCTTTAAAAAAGGTACTAGAACCTCAAATCAACTAATATATTCAAAAGTATGTTCGTTTATCCAGATGGCGTCCAGTCTTACAACTTCCATAGGTAAAATTCAACTTGATAAACCTGCTATGCTTGCTTCTGGAATTCTGGGAATTTCTTTAGATGTATTTAATCGACTTTATCGTTCAGGTGCTGGAGCTGTAGTTACTAAATCTCTTAGTAATGAGCCATGGGAAGGTTATCCAAACCCTACTATTTTTAGTGTTAATGGTGGAGGTTGGATTAACGCAGTTGGCCTTTCAAATCCTGGAGCACCAAATTTTGCTAAAATGATTGAATCAAATCAAAATGTCCCAATTATAGTAAGTTTGGTTGGTTCAGTTCCTGAAGATTTTGAAATGATGATAAAAGAATTTACAAATTGTAAAGTAACTGCATTTGAATTAAATTTATCTTGTCCTCATGTTGCAAAAGTTGGTTTAGAAGTTGGGGATGATCCTGAATTAGTTAAGAAAATTGTAACTACTGTAAAGAATTCTACTGATACCCCTGTAATTGCAAAAGTTGGTTTGGGAACTACTAATTATCTAAATACTGTTAAAACTGCAATTGATTCTGGAATTGATGCTATTACTGCAATTAATACTGTAAGAGCAATGGCAATAGATGTTGAAACACAACGACCAATTCTTAGTAATAAATTTGGTGGATTATCTGGTACTCCGATTAAACCCATTGCATTAAGATGTGTTTATGAAATATCTTCAAAATATGATATTCCAATTATTGGATGTGGTGGAATTTCTACTTGGGAAGATGCCATTGAGTTTTTCTTAGCTGGTGCTTCTGCAATTCAACTTGGTAGTGCAATTGGTGATAATTGGATAAATGTTTTTGATGACATTAACAATGGTATACTACAATACATGAAACAAAAAAATTATTCTACAATAGATGAGATGGTGGGACTTGCAAAGAAATTTTAATCATACTACAATTGTTACTGTTGAAAAAGTAATTGATGAAACTCCTACTGTTAGGACTTTAGTATTTTCAGATGACGTCATGTCTACTGTTTTACCTGGACAATTTGCAATGGTTTGGATTCCTGGAGTTAATGAATTACCTATGAGTATAATGATTTCTAAAGATTCTGGAAAGGCTGCATTCACTGTACGAAAACATGGTCTTGCTTCTACTGGCTTATTCAATATTGCAGTTGGAGAAAAAATTGGAATTCGTGGTCCTTATGGAAATGCTTTTGATGTTAAAGAAGGAAAACTTTTGTTAGTTGGTGGAGGTACTGGACTTGTTCCAATGATGCGATTACTAACTTCTGTAAAACCTACTGATGATGTAACTGTTTTAATTGGAGCAAAATCAAAAAATGAAGTTTTCTTTGAAGATTTAGCAAATGAACTTTTAAAAAATAATTCTCATAATGTGATCATTTCTACAGATGATGGGAGTTATGGTGAAAAAGGATTTGTTACTGATATAGTTGAAAAATTAGTTAATGAATCTCATTTTGATGCTGTATACACTTGTGGTCCTGAAAAAATGATGTACAAAACTGTTCAATCTGCACATTCTAGAGGAATTTTTGTTCAAGCAAGTCTTGAACGTATGATGAAATGTGGTGTTGGAATATGCGGCAGTTGTTGTGTTGGTGAGGATCTTGCTTGTAAGGATGGAACTATATTTGATGGAAATCATCTATCTAAAAATACCGAGTTTGGATATTCTCATAGAAATAAGGCTGGAATTTTAGAAGATTATTGAATATAACTCGCAAGGTTTAAAATCAATCAGAAAATCCTTTTCGTGAAGAGAATGGGAACTCCAAAAATCGTTTTAACTGCTGATAGAACTTTAATGTCTCCTTACCGGGGATTATCTTTAGCAACATTCTTTGGTTGTGCTCCTGCATTAGATCCTCATAGAGATCCAAAGAGTTTTTGGTATAAAATTCTTGGAAAACAAGTTACTCCAAAAATTCTGTTTGATTTTATCTGTAATTGGTCACCTGATATCAATGGTGCAGCAAAATATGCTCCATATGGATTAAGAAAGTTAGAAGCTGGTTTGTTACGTGATGGTTTTGCACGAAAAGATGTAGTTGTCGCTCATCCAAATCATATTGAAAAATTCATTGGCCCTGAAACTGAAGTTATTGGAACTTATGAAATGGATCCTCTTGGAATGGGTCCTGTAACTATGACATTTACTTATGGACGAAAACAAACATCTTATGATGAATTTTACAATGCAGATTTACATTATAGAATTAAAGCTGCTAAAGCAAGAACTGGAAGTAAAGCTAAAGTAATTTCTGGTGCATCTGGTACTTGGCAATATAATTACGATCCTGCAAAAATTGAAGAGTTTGGAATTTATGCAATTTTAGAAGGTGAATTGGGTGGCATTGCACCTGAAATTGATGGACATGCTGGAAGATTCTTTAATTATTTGATTAATGGTGATTTTGAAAATATGGATCCTTTTAGAAAACGAAGTGACTTTAAAGTTAACATAAAAGAATTTGAAAGAGAAGGTAAGAAAATTCATGGAAGATTTGTAAATTTCTGGGACCGACCTGATTTAGAAGAAATTCCTGATATTGTAGAGCCTAGTATGCATGGAATGGTTGAAGTCATGAGAGGATGTGGAAGAGGATGTAAATTTTGTGATGTTACATTAAGATCATTAAGATATTATTCTCCAGAAAAAGTAAAAAAAGAAATCGAAGTTAACATTAAGAAAGGTGGTTCAAAATCTGCTTGGATTCACAGTGACGATATTTTTGTTTATGGTATGGATCCACGAACCGCAAAAGGAATGGAACCAAATCGAGAAGCACTAGAAGAATTGTTTACTGCAATTATGTCTACTGGAGTTGAACATACTAATCCAACTCACGGAACATTAGCTGGTGCAATTGCTGATGAAAAACTTCTTCCTAACTTATCTAGAATTATGAAAGCTGGCCCTGATAACATGATTGGTGTGCAAGCTGGATTTGAAACTGGAAGTCTTAGATTAATTGGTAAATACGCTGATAGAAAACTTGCTCCATATGATCCATCTGAATGGCACTGGGTTGTAAAAGAGGGTGTAAAGGCAATGAATGAAAATTATTGGATTCCTGCATTCACGTTAATTATGGGTCTTGATAATGATGAAACTCCTGAGGATTCATGGGATACTATTAGATTACTTAGTGAATTAGAACACGAACAACCTGATTCTATGTTTACTGCAACTGCTCTAACCTTTGTCCCAATTGGTTTACTTGAATCCTCTAAATTCTTTAACATTGGTCAGGAAATGACTCCTGCACAACTAGGTGTTCTTTACAAGACTTGGCAACATAATTTCAAATATGCAATTCAAAAATTCATGACTAAAACTGGTGCAAAAGGACCTCAAAGATACTTCTTTAATGCAATTGCAAGGGGTCTTGGTGGTGTTCCTCTTGGAGCTATGGAGAAATATGCTCGCAGAAAGAGTCCTGAACACGAAAAAGTTATTGAAACCATCAAAGCAAAGTATTGGTAGATCATCCAAATACATAAATTCACTAATTCGTGTCTTAAATTATGGCAACACACGGTTCACTTACTAAAGCAGGCAAAGTACGAGGACAAACTCCTAAAGTAGAGGGAAGAAAAATTGTAGGCACAAGTTCAAGTGTTGCAAATAAGAGTAATTTCAAAAAACGATTTGCTTTAGGCAGATATCCAGGACAAAATAAACCTGGTCAAAGAAGAAAACGACGTTAGTAGTTTATTGTTATTTTCATATTTTATCGATCTTTTTATTAAACAATACTCTTATAAAGTACTGGTACCGTACTATACGGTATGGTTGAAGATTTAAGATTAGATAGTTTAGAGGGCGTAGGTCCTGTAACTACAAGAAAATTATCCGATG
>JABGZU010000095.1 GCA_018674605.1 Candidatus Nitrosopumilus sp. | reverse complement strand
CCATTTGGTAATACTCTTCTGACTGTAATTGGAATTACCTTTTTCTCTAATTCTACCATGGAGATGTCTAATGAAATTCTTGCATCTTTTGGAATTGCAATAAATGGTGGTGCTCCTAACGATAATTGTAATGCTCTTGCTCCCATAATTCTTGCTTTTTCAAATCTAGTCAATGTTGGTGGTCCAATTGTAATTTGCTCCTTTTCGCAAGGAATTTCTACTGGATCATGTTCTTCTACTCTTTCTACTACTTCTCTTTCTTCAATTTCTTTAATTCTATTTTCAAGTTTCTCTTGTTCTTTATCTGATAATGGTTCTGTTGGATTTTTTACATTTTTTTCAATTAATTTTCGATAAGTATCTAATGCTTTGTTTAATCCTAAATTTGCATCTACTTCGCCATCTAGTGATTCAGATGCAACTGCTTCAGATTTAACTGATGCTTCTTCAGATTTAGACAACTACGAAAATTTTCTTAAAACGTTATATAATCTAATCATTTTAAGGTCAAATTGAGTATGTCCTCAGTTTCACGAAAACAATTGATATTGGAAATCCCTGGAAAAGTAAAACTATCTTGTGATCTAAAAAGACATCTTTCTCCAAGAACTGTTGGAACTATTATGAGATCTTTACCGTTAGAAGGAAATTCTCATACATTGGGTCAAAGTATTGTTTATTTTGAAACTAGTGTTGATTCTGGAATTGAGCGAGCTAGATCTGAATTTAAAAAAGGAGATGTGGCATTCTTACCTTCTACTGGAAGTATCTGTTTTTTTGTAGGTAATGTCAATTCTTCAAAAACTATGACTCCTATTGGAAAAATCAATGGAGATATTGATGAATTAAAGAATGTAAAACCTGGTGATGTTTTGCGTCTCTATGAAGAAACTACTTGATACAAATGATGGCCTGCATAACCGCCAACTTTTTTAACAGTTCCTTTTGCTGCTGATTCTCTTAAAAATGCATTTGCAGCAGATATTTTGACTCCTGTCTGTCTGGCAAGATCTTGAACTGTAACTACTTTAGAATTTTGAATTATTTTCATTGCTTGTTTTTCATTTACCATAACGGTAATTTCGGCTTTTCTTGGACCACTATCGCCTTTGTCTTTTTTACTTTTCTTTGAATCTTTAGAACCGCCCTGCTTGTTTGTAGTTGAATTCTTTCCTCCAGCCATACAATTAGTAAAAAATATTCCTTTTATAAACGATGAACACATCGAGTTCAAAATTTTCTAAACATCTAGAAAAAGCATCATTTTCTAACTTTTTTGTTGGATGTAAAAAGATCGTAAATTTCAAGAAAATATTCTATTTTTTATTTTATTATGACTGGTATGTGTAAATGATTTTTTTTAATTTGAAGGGGCGTTTTTGCATTCAAAATATTCTTCTATCCCTATTGATAATTTTTTAATTAAATCTTTATTGTTAAAATCTGATTTTTTTAATTTATCCCATATTTCTTCAATTTCTTCTTTTAATACAAACAAAGTACGTTTATCATCACAATGCAATATTTCCAACCGTTATTTGATTTAGTTAAGTATTTTCATATCTGTTTTGGGAACAAATTTTACAATTATCTGCATCTCTTAAACATATGATCTATTATTTTTTGCATTCAAAATGATCATTGATATTATTGCTAGTTGATTGTATGTGCTATCTAATTTCAAATAATTTTTTATAAAAATTTAGAACGTTTAGATACATTTCAAGTATAAATAACATCTATGTTCTTGAATGTTATGGGTATTGTTTCAAAAGGTGCAAAATGTAATGTAGACGGGTGTGATCAAGAAGGTGCTCGTTCCATCAATACTGCTAAAGTGGAAAATGCCGGTTTACGTGTAAATTCTACTGGCAAAAAAACAATTCTTTGTAAAGAACATTATAAAGAATGGAAAAAAGAATCTAAAGATGATAGGGATCTTGAACGTGCAAGATTCAGCAAATTTTAATTTTTTTATTAATTTTTAGCATTGTTTGGATTTTTAAAATAATCTTCACTTAGTTTATTGTACATGTTGTTTATTTTCTTGTATAATCTTTTTGGCTCTCTTGACTTTTGATTACTTAGAACATACAATGCTAAAATTGGAAATGCAATTGTTGCATCTGCATAAACTGTAATTATTCCTTCATGGGAATCCTTGATTTTGCCCCAACTCTTTCCTTCTTGTAATGTTGCCCCTGACAAACCTCCTGTGTCTGGTCGTGCATCTGTAATTTGTATAATGTACTCTTGACCTCCATCATCTCTTCTTAAAATTTGATCTAGCAATGGACCTGTTTGTTGAGCCGTATTTTTTGGAACCCCTCCACCTAATTCTAGAATCCCTGACTTTTTTGAATCATACACAATTGCTGCTTGCTCTATGATTTCCCTTACAAAATCTAAATTATATTTTTTATTTTCTAACCTATGAACTGCTAAGTTTAGTGCCAATGATGAGTCTTTTATTGTAGATATGTACACTGGAACATCGTATTCATATGCTGATGTAATGAAACTTTTTTCAGGATGTTTTGACTTTTCTTTACTCCTCTTACCTAGTAAATTACAAAATTCTGCAGTTGTAAATGCTTTATCTTGAAAATCATTTGCAAACATTTTTTGAATAATTTGATCTTCAGCTTCTAATGTTTCTTCAAATTTTATGTAAACATCTCTTATTCTAACAATTTCATTTTCATATAGTTTCATATCATCTACATCAAAACTACCTTGCTTGACTGGTAACCCCCATGCAAAATGATCCTCATGATATACATTGGCACCTGTTGTAACTATCCAATCAACAAATCCTCTTTCAATCAACGTTTTGATAATCCCTCCAAATCCTACAGGTGTCATTGCTCCTGAAACTGTTAGACAAATTGTTACATCTTCTTCAATCATTTTAGCATACAATTTTGCAGCTTCTCCAAGCTGTCTTCCATTAAATCCTGAACTGGCAAATACTTCTACTAAATCCTCAATGTTCATTTTTGGATCTAATTTTATGTGCGGTATGTCATTTCCATGAAATTTATGTGGATCCATTTTTACTAAGTTTTTTTGACTGTAAATAATACTTGTGCAAGAATAATGATATTATTTTTTCTTAATTTTAAAGCAAATATTACTTAACTAGGAAAAATTCTATCTCTATAATATGAAAATTATTGATATACATAATCCTAATCGAGTTGATAAAACTCCTGATTCTATTGAAATTTTATTATCTTCTGGAAATTTTATTCAAGATGAATTTACTATCTTTAAAGTAGAATTGCGTCTCTATAATGAACGCACTGATGATTCTTTAGGTGTTTATTCTTTGATTACTTCTTTTGTTGAAACTGATAAAGGCACAGTTGAAATGATTTATGATGAAGGATTTCGTGGCACCAATCCTCTTTCAAGAGCATCTACTTTTCTAATTAGCAATTTGGGTATATCTGGTCTAATTCTTAGATCTGTTATTAGCCTACGCGAAAAAATATCTTAAAAATTATGATGTTGTAGATTTCACGTAAACATTTAATTCAATTGAATTTTTTGTTTGAAATTATGAGGATATTACAATTACACTGTGATAGTATAGAATACACTCCAACAAAAAAAGAGATCAAATCTGCAGAAGATATTGATGACCCTCAAACTCAAAAATTAGAAGAACTTGTAGTTGTTTTTGTTGCAATGGAGGATGGTGATGATTCTAGTGTGGCTCAAAATGCTATATCTCAAATAAAAAATTCAATGGAAAAAATTGGTTGTAAAAAATTATTATTATATCCTTATGCTCATCTTAGTTCTAATCTTGCAAAACCTTCTGTTGCAATTGCATTGCTAAAAGAAATGGAATCTGGTGCATCTGAATTAGAAGTTTCTCATTCGCCGTTTGGTTGGACAAAATCCTACAAACTACAAGTTAAAGGACATCCATTAGCTGAAAGTTCCAAAGTTGTAACTAAAGATTCTGCAAATGTAAAATCTGATTCTGAAATAACATCTGATGCATTAGAAGGAGAATCAAAAATTCGTTCTATTTGGAAAATAATGTCTCCTGATGGAACCATGTCTAACATTGCTGATTTTAATTTTGCAAAACATCCAAAATTAGAAATTTTAGCAAAATATGAAGTAGCAAAACAACGTCATGTTGACAAACCACCACCACATGTTGCCTTGATGAAAAAAATGGGTATTGCTGATTATGAAACTGCATCTGATTCTGGTAATATGCGATTTTTCCCAAATGGACGTTTGATTAAATCTCTTATTGAGAGATATGTTACTGATAGAGTTAAAGAATATGGGGGATATGAAGTTGAGACTCCAATCATGTATGATTCGGAACATCCAAGTATGGTTAGTTACTTTAATCGATTTCCAGCAAGACAATACAATATAGATTCTGACGGGAAAAAATTATTTTTGAGATTTGCTGCTTGTTTTGGACAATTCCTTATGGCCAATCATTTTCAAATGTCATTCAAAAATTTACCTTACAAACTCTATGAGCTTACTAGGTATAGCTTTAGACGAGAACAATCTGGTGAATTAGTGGGTCTTAGACGACTTCGGGCATTTACAATGCCTGATTGTCATGCCTTTTGTGCTAACATGAATCAGGCTATTGATGAAATAAAAATAAGATTTGATTTATCTCAAAGTGTTCTGAGTAATCTTGGAATCCCTTCTTCGGACTATGACATGGCAATTCGATTTACTGAAGATTTTTACAATGAAAATAAATCTACTATTGAAGAATTAGTAAAAAAGAATGGAAAGCCAGTATTAGTTGAAATGTGGACTGAAAAATTCTTTTATTTTGTTTTAAAATGGGAATTTAATTTTATTGATAATCTTGGAAAAGCATCTGCACTTTCAACTGATCAAATTGATGTTGAAAATGGTGATAGATATGGTATTGAATTTGTTGATGAAAATAATAATAAAAAACATCCAATAATTTTACACAATTCTCCTAGCGGTGCAATTGAGAGAATTATCTATGCATTACTGGAAAAAGCTGCAACTGATTCTCATGAAGGTCGTAAACCCCAATTTCCGTTATGGTTATCTCCTACACAAGTTAGAATTATTCCATTAAAAGAAGAATTCAATGATTTTTGTGAAAAACTAACTGATAAAATTTCTGCTAATTCTATTCGTGTTGATATAGATGATAGAAATGAAAGTATTGGTAAACGAATACGTGAAGCAGAAAAAGAATGGATACGATACATTTTGGTAATTGGTGAAAAAGAAGCAAATTCTCAAAATCTGAGTATTCGAGATAGACAAACTGGGGCTGTTAGGGAATTATCTTTTGATGATTTCATAAATGAGATAAAAGAACAAACCAAAGACAAACCATTTACTGGTTTGAATTTCCCAAAATACATCTCAAAACGTCCAAATTTGATGGTGTAATTGTACTATGAGTTTTCTTGATTTATACATGAATAATAATCCGTTAATCACTGGTTCTGAGGAAGATGGTGAGCCTGTTGCAACAATTTTTGGTGTACCTTTTGATTCTACTCATTCATACAAACCTGGTTGTAGATTTGGACCTGATGCCATTAGAGATTCTTTTAACAACATTGAGATTTTTCATCCTGAACTTGGAGTTGATTTAGAATCTGTAAATATTGAAGATTTGGGAAATACTCGTCATACTGTAGTTGCATCTGAGATGATTGATATGTTAAAAAAAATTACTACTGAACTTGTAGCAAAACAACGTCAACTTTTCATCTTAGGTGGAGAGCATTCTATTACATATGGAACGTATACTAGTTTTCCAAAAGAAACTGGGTATGTTGTTTTTGATGCACATTATGATTTACGTGACGAATTTGCAGATATCAAACTAAGTCATGCATCATATCTGAGAAGAATTGTTGAAGAAAGAGGTGCTGAAAATATTTTACATGTTGGTGCTAGGGCATTTGTCCAAGAAGAACTTGAATTTCTTACTGAAAATAAAATTAAAACAATCACTGATAAAGAAATTAGAGATGGCAAAGGCCCACAATTAGTCAAGGATCATATATCTACTTTTGATACTGTGTATTCTAGTTTTGATCTTGATGTTTTAGACCCTGCATATGCTCCAGGTGTTGGAAATCCTGAAGCAGTAGGAATTACATCCAGGGAATTATTTGATATGATTCATTCTTTTGAAGAAACAAAAGTTACTGGAATAGATATTGTGGAATTGAATCCTTATCATGATAATGGTGCTACTGCATCATTGGCTGCAAAAATCATCTCTACTATGATTGCAATGAATTTATCTCAAAAATAATTTTATTAGTACTAATTCATGAAAATTACTTTGAATTCTTTTCTCTGCCTTGTTCTCCCATGGATGATATTGACATGAGGGATTTTGTTTTGCCTATTTTCTTCAAAATTGCCTAATTGAGATATTAAGTACTTATTTTTGCTTAATTGAGATACCTGTTGCTTATTAGCTGCTTATTTTTGCTTGTTAAGTGCTTATTAAGCAAAACCGTGATACGTGCCTGAGTAAATTAAGTTCTTAATTTTGCTTATGAAGTGCTTATTAGCTGCTTATTTTTTGCTTATTTTTTACTTAATTGAGATGTTAAGTGCTTATTAGCTGCTTATTTTTTG
>JABGZU010000127.1 GCA_018674605.1 Candidatus Nitrosopumilus sp. | reverse complement strand
TACCGGTTGTCTGATAAGGCAGGCCGGGCAGCTAAGCCGTTTGGGCTAAGTGCTGAAAGCATCTAAGCACGAATCCCATCCCGAGACAAGTTATTCTTTCGTAAGATGAAGGTCGGCAGTCTAATACTGCGTTGATAGGAAGGTGGTGTAGATCACAAGCTTCGGCGAGTGGTGAGCCAGCCTTTACTAATAGACCAACACATCAGTTCAGCCACTTACATAGAGACTATGCGCGATGAATCATTTACATTCATCAAGTGGAAAACATATACACGACTTGTACGATGATTTCATTTTAAATCACACATAGCGTAAGCTATGCATTGTTGATTTCATTTTAAATCACACATAGCGTAAGCTATGCATTGTTGATTTCATTTTAAATCACACATAGCGTAAGCTATGCATTGTTGATTTGAACATTTGTTGACTAATCTTTAATGTATTTGATATTTGCAGTATTATCGCTTTCTTTGATTTTAACAACTAATGTTTCTCCTAATTTATTGAATATTCTTTGACGTTTTTCATTTGTTAACATCCATCCTAAAACAACATCTATTGGAAGTATGAATGATTTTCCTAAACTACTGATCATCACTTCTTTCAAATTTGGTTTTTCACCATGAATATTTGTAATTTTTAGATTAAACATTTTTTTCCCAATTGTTTGACCTGTTTTATATTCTAAAATTATCCAATATAAGAAAAACATAATGCTTGTTGGAACATATGTTCCATCATTCATAATGAAATTTTCTAATTCATGATCTAATGATTGAAATGATATGAAAATTACTAATGTCGATATGGCTGAAATAATGATAAAATCAACTATCCATGCAAAAAATCTATCTTTCCATTTGGCAAGTATGATTTTTGATGATGTATGATCGTCTGTATCATTCAATATTTGACTTTCTTTTTTAGCTAGTAAAATACGTTAATTCTTTGAAATATTTTTATACTTTTTTAAAAACTACCTTAGAAATTAATAGTCCTGATTTTAAATAAATTTGAAATCATTTTTGATATCTATAAATCCTTTTGATGTGTTTCTTTGGACATTTCGTAAAAATGAAAAAGATGTGATTAATCTTTACAATACATTATCTCCAGTAATGCAACTTGCTACTGGTGGTAGTATGCTTAATTTTGGTTATTGGTCTCCAAATCATACAGATCCTATATCTGCTCAAAATAATCTTTGTAATGTATTTGGAAATTTATCTGAATTATCTACTGCTACAAATGCAATTGATGTTGGAAGTGGTTTATCTGCACCTTCTAAATTATGGAGAGATTCATTTCCAAATCTTAATCTTTATGATGTAAATATTAATTTTAAACAATTATGTTTTTCTGGATATCAAAAAAATATTGAGTTTTTAAATTCCACCTCTACAAAATTACCTTTTGGTAACAATTCTGTAGATCGTGTTTTAGCTTTAGAATCTGCACAACATTTCAAACCTTTACGTGATTTTATTACTGAATCAAAAAGAGTTTTGGTACAAACTGGTTTTCTTGTATTGGCAATTCCTATAACTGTTCAAGACACATCATTTGGAAAGTTAGGATTATTGAAATTTACGTGGTCATCAGAACATTATAGTTTAGATTATTTGAAAAATCTTATTATTTCTACTGGATTTAAAATAACTGATGAAATACCTATTGGTTCACATGTGTATGATCCATTAGCTGATTATTATGTAGAAAATAGACCAACTCTTAAAAAAAATATTCTTGAACGTTATCCAACATATGTCGAAAAAATACTTTTCAAATCTATATTGAAAATGAAAAAAGCATCTCAAGAAAATATAATTGATTACGTTCTTTTGAAATGTGTTTTAGAATCTTAATCATAATGGTTTTATTGTAATGTGTTGAAAATTTTACATTTTTTAGTTCTGTATAGGTTTTTATCTTGATATTGGTATATCTGATATGATGGCTGATTCTAATAAATTTCAACTATATGATGAAAAATGTAAGCAATTACACGGTGAATCTGAAATTAGATTTGCTGGAATTGTTGATAAAGACGGTCAATTAATTGCAGGTGGTTTCAAAGAAGGACTGGTGCCTTATGAGGGGGATGAAACTAGATTACATTCTTTTTTAGAATTTGTTTCTAAAGCCTCAATTAGAAAAGAATATGATGAAAGTTTAGGCCCAATTAATTATCTTGCAGCACGACGTGATAAAGCTGTTTTAGTTAGTTTCCCTTTTCCAATAACTCAAATCTTATTATTGATTTCTGCTGAACCTAGTGCAAATATTGAAAATTTAGCAAAAAAAGTTGTTGAAATTTTCACTGATGTAAATTAGTTTCCAATTTTTAATCAAATCCTTTTAATTTGGTATTGTAAAATATTTGTTGAATTGAAAGCAACATTTGGTGCAGGATGTTTTTGGCATGTTGAGGATTTACTTAGTAAAACTAAAGGTGTAACCTCTACTGCTGTTGGATATATTGGTGGACAATTACCAAATCCTACATACGATGAAGTATGTACTGATAAAACTGGGCATGCAGAAGCTGTTGAAGTAGAATTCAATCCTGATGAAATATCTTATGAATCATTACTTGATGTATTTTGGCATAATCATAACCCTACAACATTAAATCAACAAGGACCTGATGTTGGAAATCAATATCGCTCTGCAATTTTTTACCATGATGAAACCCAAAAAGAAATTGCCGAAAAATCTAAACAATCCCTTGAAAAATCTAATTCATTTACTGATCCTATTGTTACTCAAATTGTTCCTGCACCTGTATTCTATAAAGCTGAGGAATACCACCAAAAATATTTTAAAAAAAATGGGTTTTAAAATAATTATTTTACAATAACTACTGGAATTTTTGATGTATGTACCACGTAGTTTGATACACTTCCAAAAAATATTTCTTTTGTAGTGCTTCTACCTCTTGAACCCATTACAATCATATCAAATTTTGTTTTTCCGTGTGATGCTTTGATTATATTATATCCTATTTCTCCTCTTACTATTTTATTTGTAAACACAATCCCATTTTGTGCTGCAATAGTTTTAGCTTCATCCATCCATTTTTTAATTTTAACATTGAATGCTTTTTCAACTGATCCTATTCCTTTGAATTCTGAGTGTGGTGGTGCATAAATTGAATAAATACCTGTAATTGTTGCACCACAACTTCTCGCCAAAGTTATTGCTGTTTCTAGACTTCTTCTAGAATTTTTTGATCCATCTAATGGTACTAAAATTTTTGAAATTTTCTTTTTTATCACAAAATTTACTTTTTTTTGATCTTAAAATATTATACTATGATGAATATTCCTGTACCTTAAAATCCATTATACTTAACTAGTAATGTGATTGACGCTAAACTAATGGATGAAAAATTTGTTGAAATTAATGGAAATAAAATTCGTTATCTTGAATCTGGTTCTTCTAAACATACGCTTGTATTAATTCATGGATTGGGTGCTTCATCTGAAAGATGGAAATATGTTGTTCCTCTTTTTGATACTGATTTTCGTGTTGTTGTTCCTGATATAATTGGATTTGGTCACAGTGATAAACCATTAGCTGATTATACCTTAGATTATTTTTCAAATTTTTTAGAACAATTTTTGACCGCATTGGATATTTCAAATACTGTTATTATTGGTTCTTCACTTGGTGGCCAAATAGCTGTGGAATACACTTCTACTCATTGTGAATCCGTTGAAAAATTAATTTTAGTATCTCCTTCTGGAATGATGAAACAACCTACACCTGCACTTGATGCATACATAATGGCTGCATTATATCCAAATGAACAAAGTGCAAAAAATGCATTTGAAACTATGGAAGGTTCTGGAAAAAGTATTCCTGTAGATATCATTCATGAGTTTGTTACTAGAATGAAATTACCTAATGCAAAACTTGCTTTCATGTCTACTTTGTTGGGGTTGAAAAATTCTAATTCAATGATTAAAAAACTTGAAAGTATTTCTTCTCCAACATTAATAATTTGGGGTACTAATGATCCTGTAATTCCAATTGCATTTGCTGGTGAATTTGTATCTGCAATTAAAAATTGCCAATTTTATGAAATGAATACATGTGGACATACACCGTATGTTCAAGAACCTGAAAAATTTGTTTCTTACGTGTTAAAATTTTTAAATAATTAAAAGAATTTAAATACGTACTTTGTCTTAAATTGGTAATGAATGGTTATAACAACCAATATGATCCTACATCTATGTTCAAAGATTGGATTCAAAAAGGTGGTCAGGCACAAGCTGAATTTATGAAAAATTTTGGTTCTTTAATGACTAATCAAAATAATCAAACATTCAATCCTTTGGAAACACTGAGAGATGTTTCTGATAAAACCCGACAGACTCAATCTAACATTATTGATAATATGTCTTCCATGCAAAGTAAAAGCATGGATACTATGTTTAACATCGGTCAATTACTTCCATCTTTCATGAATTGGGGTGCATACAAAACAACTATCAGTAGTAATGGTAGAATTTCAATTCCTGAAGCTGAACGTAATGCCCTTGGTTTGAGTGATGGTGATTTGATTCAAGTCATAATTTTGCCAATTGCAAAAAAATCTAAAAACTCTGATTAACAAATTATTTAAAAATTATTTTACAATCTTAAATTTTTACATTTTGTAGTTTGTGCTATTTTTTTTATCTTTTTATTTTTATGATCTTTCAGCTAACCATGCTCCCATTTCTGGCAAAACTTTTTTCTGTGATAATGAACTAGCAATCATTCCTACATGTCCTGTTGGATATAATTTCAAAGTTTTATCTTTACTTCCTACCGCATAATGTAATGGCATGCTGCATTCTGGTGATACTAAATGATCTCCTACTGCTACTTGTGTAAACATTGGCATGTCTATTTTTTTTAAATCTATACGTTCTTCTCCTACATGCATTTTATTTTGAATCAATAAATTTTTTTGATAAATATCTTTAATCCATTGTTTAAACAATTCTCCTGGAATTGGTGGTGTATCTCCTAACCATTTTTCTACTCTCAAAAAATTATCTACATATTTTTTATCTTCAATATTTTTAAAAAATTTAACATATTTTTCAACCCCTTGTTCAAATGGCTTTAGTACTGAAAAACAATAATACATAAATTCTGGAGGCATATTTCCAATGGTTTCTACCATTTTATCCACATCCATATGCTTTGCTAGATTACTGATTACTGTCGTATCTTTCCATCCGTCAATTACTGGAGCTGTTGCAATGTAGTTTTTGACACTTTCTGGATGTAATGTAGTATATGCTGTTGCAATTGTTGCCCCTGTACAATATCCTTGTAATGAAATTTTTTCTGTAGATGATTGATTTTTAATGTATTCTACTGATGAATCTAAATACCCATTTACATAATCATCAAAATCTAAATATTTGTCCATACTAGTTGGCGTTCCCCAATCTAACATGTATATGTCGAATCCTTGCAATAGAAGATTTTTAACCCAACTTTTTTCTGGATGTATATCTAATATGTGAAATCTGTTAATTAACGCATATGATATTAGTAAAGGTGTTTTAAATTTAATTTCTGTAATTGGTTCATAATGTAATAATCTTGTTTTATCAATTTCTTGAACTACTTTGTGTGGGGTTACTTCTAAACTAATTTCATCTGGAGCTGATACAAATTTTGGAGCGTCCATCATATTTTTACTAAATTTTAAAACTTCTTCTATGATTTTTGGATCTATGCTTGATTCTATGTTTGATTCATTGTGCATTTTTTCTTTTTTCCTTTTTTAATTCCAATTCTAATTTTGATACTCGTTTTTTCAAAGAATGAATTTCTTTATACACTTCATCTATCTCTTCTTTACTTGGAAGATTAACTGATTGTAAAATCACATTTGAAATATTATTCCAATGCTTTGTTAATTCCAATTCTTTAGATACTAATTTTCCATAATTATTTCCAAATTTTTTAGAATCAAATAATTCTGTAAAATCATTATCAAAAATATCTATCCATACTCTTTTGATTGATTCTATTTGTTCAACATCTTGAGGAATTTCTGGTGATTTTTGATTTACTTTTTTTTGAGCTATTCCCCATGTGTCTGATAATTGTTTGTAATACTCTGTCATGTATTGATTAAACCCTAACAAACTTTCATTAATTTCAATTAATTCAACAGCTATTTTTTTTGAATTTGCAGCAAATGCTCTCATTGGTCCAACTGATGTTAGAGCTTGTGGTTTACTTGACATCAAATGTATGATATCTGTCCAAAATAATGACAAATGTTTGTAATAATCTGTCATTTCTTTAGGTGACTCCTGTGTATCTTTAGGTGACTCCTGTGTATCTTTAGGTGACTCCTGTGTATCTTTATGTGACTTTGGTTGCACTCTTACCAATAAAATCAGATCGCAATAAATAGTTCTATTTTTAATTAATTCTATGACCTCTGTAGAAGAACTTGAACAAATTTGTAAAGATATTATTGATTTAGATCCTAAAATGCGTTCAGCTAGATTCATCAGTGCTAGAGGTCATTTGACGGCTGGTGGTATGCGGGATGGTTTACTTTCACTAGAGGCTAAAAAACAAGATGAGATGATGTTCATGGAACTTGCATTACGTGTAAGAATGAGACATGAATTTGATACTGAATTTGGCATTGTCCACTTTTCACTATCCTATAGGGATAAAGTAATCGTAATGAGTTTCCCATTAAGTAATGATGATGTGTTGTTAGTGTCACGTGAAAAAGATACTGCATTTGGTGACATTCCGTTTAAAATTCTAAAAATTATTGAACAAATTAAAAAAAAACCTCTCAAAACATTTTGATCATAAAAATTTAATTCCTGTTAATTTTTCTTGTTAATATGGTTTCAAGCCAAGATGTTAGTTGGACTGATATTGAATCTTTGATACAAACACTTTCTGATGATGTTTTAAAATTATCTAGACCTTTTTCTAGTATTACTACGTTAAGTAGAGGTGGATTAATCCCTTCTAGATTATTGGCAGATGCTCTTGGAATAAAAAAAATATTTGTTGATCAAAATAAAATTTATTCTAATTCTTTATTTGTAGATGATATTTTTGATAGTGGTAAAACTTTTGATGCTGTATTTTCTAAAGTTGATGAGCCTTCTAATTTCATTTTTGCTACTTTATTTGCAAGACGTGGAATGACATATCCTTCACAATTAATTTATGGTAGTAAAACAATTGATGATTCTTATGTTGTTTTTCCTTGGGATAAATTAGAATTTCAAAATAATTTAAAATAAATTTTTTGATAAATTATTTAATTATTAAGCATCTTTCTTAAACCTGCACATCTATTTCTAATCGTCACCTCTGTAATTCCTGAAGCCATGGATATTTCTTTTTGAGATTTTATTTCTCCTGTGCTTATACATGCTAAATACAGTGATGCAGCTGCAATTCCCATAGGGTCTTTTCCTGCTGATAAACCTGTTTCTTTTGCTTGGTTTAAAATTTCAATTGCTTTTCGTTTACTTTTTTCAGTCAATTTTGCAATACTTGCAATTCTGGAAACTCCTTTCACTGGATCAACTACTGGCATTTTTAATTCTAATTCTCTAAAAATTAGTCTGTAACATCTTGCAATATCTTTTTTCTTGATATTCATCCCATTTGCAATGTCTAAAAGGGTTCTAGGGGTTTCTGTATTTCTACATGCTGCATATAGACATGCTGCAACTAATCCTTGAATTGAACGACCTCTAACCAATTTTTTTTCCAAGGCTTTTCTATAGATGTATGCTGCTTTTTCAACTACTGCATCTGTTAATGCTAGTTTATCTTTTAATTTACTCATTTCATTTAATGCCTGTCTGAGATTTCTTTCTGATGATGAATGTGCTTGACTTCTACTATCCCAAGTTCTTAATCTTTCAATAGAACTTTTCATACTTGCTGTTAATGGTTTTCCAGTTGCATCTTTGTTTGCTGCACCTATGATTGTTGCAAGTCCTCTGTCGTGCATTGTTAATGATGTTGGTGCACCCGTTCTTGTTGGGTCTGCTCCGCCTTCTTTTGAAAATGATCTCCATTCTGCACCTGTATCTGTAATTTTATCTGTAACTACTAACCCACAATTCCCACAAAATAATTCCCCTGTATTTTGATCCGTTATTATTTTTTTTTCTAAACATGCTGGACATTTTGGTCCTGACACAATTACTTTTTTCATCATACAAAAATTATTTCTGCTATTTTATTATTATTCTTTTTACCAAATTTCTGAAGGTTAGTTGTGTGTAGGTTAAGCTAATTTTATTTAGAATTCTATTTTTATGATTTAATCTAACAAACAATATGCATAGGAAGGTGTGTATGATGGATACATTATACTCTTTTTATCATTAGTATGTGGTAGACCTATTGAATGACCTATTTCATGAGTCATTATTGTTTTAACACTCTCTATATCGTATAATTGAAAACTACCATCACAATTGTAGTCCCCTAAAGCTACTTCTACTACTCCTTTTCCAAGATGTGCATGTCCCAAAACTCCTTCTCCTATGTTTCTAACTACCCATGTTACCCAAACATTTGCATCTGCTTTTGATTTAGTAATCTCAAAAACCATTTTTGCTTTTTGATCATTAGTGCTTAATTCTTGATCTTCCCAAAATTCAAATGTTTTTTGCAATGTACTTACATGATCTAGTGGTAATCCTATTGGTTGTTGATTTATGTATACTTTGTATTTGATAACATATGTTTCATCTATTATTTCATATGTAGGATCTGGAAATGATGATGATGACATTTCTACTTGTTGTTCAAAATTCCATTTTACATAATCTCTGAGGAATTTTTTAATTACATCTTGGCTTGGATTTGGATATTCTATGTATCTTTTTTCGTTAATTACATTTTTTGAAATATCTGCAAGATATCTGTCAAACAACCATCTTTCATAATCTAATTCTTCTGTTGATTTTTTTACATTTGTATCAATTAATTTATTCTTGATTAACCATTGTGCACTCTTAAAAAATTCATCATCAGATGATTCATTTTGGCTCCATATGCCTAAATTATTTCTAATCCATGATATCATTTTTAATTCTTCTTCATTTTCAAATGTTCTATCTTCGGGAATTTCAATAATATTATTTTTGATCATGTATTCTACACTATTTAAAAAATCTTGATCACTAATTTTTGTTAGAGTCCACCAATTAGTTGTATCTTTAACCCACTCTGGTATGTTTCCTATGTTTTGTTTTTTATAATCAAATGGTTTGTCTGTTGAAGTATATGGATATTTTACAATGACATTTTCAATAAATTTTTTATAATTTTTAATAACTACACTATTTGGTTTTTCTGTATGTGCCTTATCAAAATAAATTAATGATTCTTCATATTCTCCCAAATTCCCAAACCCTACTCCCATTCCAGCTAATGCTGTGGTATCTTTTGGATTATCTTGCAATACTTTGAAAAATTGTTTTAATGATTTTGTATGATGATCAATATTACTCAGTGCAATACCTTTCATTTTTAAAGCAATCACACTATTTGGATTAATTTCTAATGTTTGATCATAGATTGTTATGGCTTGTCTGTATTCTCCTTTTTGAAAATGATCTTTTGCATCATTTAGTAATTCATTTATTTTTTTTTCTGTTTGAGCAAATATGTCATTATCAAAAATATATGAACTTGATATGATAATTATTGTGAAATAAAATAAAAATTTTATTGAAGATTGCATGTATTGATCTTTTTAACTTGATTTCTATACTTTTTCATTTTAAGATTGGGCTTGTTGTTGATTCTTTTTAAACACATGACAATCTTTAATTCGTTCATCATAACGTCTTTTTATGTTGACAGAAATTTTAATTTCTAATAATATTTCTGAATTACGACAGAAAATATCTCAAATTATGTCTGAATTAGATGAATTAGGTGAACCTGTTAAGGAAATTCCTGAAATAATTTCTTCATCTAATTTATTGCGTTCAAATGAATTTCTTTTAAAATCTGATGAAAAGAAAACTGCTTTACTTTCTATTTATGCTCAATACTGTAAATCTTTGGAACAATTACTTTCATCTGTTTTTGAAATACAGCACGATCTAAAAAATATTTTAACTGAACAATCTTCTATGATTGAATCTAAACCAAAATCTAAAC
>JABGZU010000125.1 GCA_018674605.1 Candidatus Nitrosopumilus sp. | reverse complement strand
TTTCTAAAATGCCTTTTGGAGTTTTTTTAGGATCAAGATGATGTGGTAATAATTCTATAACAAAATCTATTTTTTCTACTGCATTGTTAAACCACTGTCTTTCTACTACGTCAATTATAAACACAATTTTTGGATTTCCTGTAAAATTGATTCTAATTTTTAGTGGATTACGATTCCCTCTTCGTCGTTTGTATTCCTTTAAAACATCTTTTACTTTTTCCCACCGTTTAAACTCAAACCATTTGAAAAATGCTTCATTAAATTCCAATGGAATATCGATATTTAGATAACTTACAAAATTCTCGTCATTATTTTCTATTTCCTCTTGTAGTACTGTAAATCTAGAATATAGAAATCCATATAGTACTTCTATCTCCCAAGGTGAGATTCCATAATACTCTAATTTTGTTTTTAGAGGCTCAGACAATGATACAATTTGTTCAAATTTGTAATTAAATCTTCAATTTCATCTAAATTTGATTTCAAAATATTAAAATTATATAGATATGACTATTAGGTTACTCATGAAGAAAGAATTTGTTGTAAAAAGTATTGATTCTGCACCTGATGGAGCACCATATGTTGTGATTTCATTATCTTCATTAAAAGATCTTAAGGAAGGATCTCAAAATCCACCGTCTGCTTTTGGTAGTCCAAAGGTAATGGGATTTTCAAACATGAATGATATGATGAAAGATCTTAACAAAATGATGTCTGGTGGAGGTGGCGGCGGATTTGGTATGCAGTCTGGTGTTACTCAATTAAAGCTTGAAATGCATGAATACAAAGAGATGAGCCTTTCAGTTGGAGATAAGGTATTTCTTGAATTAAGCAAAGCAGAAGCACTTGGTGTTTAGATAATTTTTTTATTTATTTTAGAATTAATGATGCCTAATACTGTTATTATAAATTAAAATTTTAACTATTACCAAATGGTATTGAAAAATTTCCAACCATAAAATGCTGCAACTGTTGCAATCACAAATAACATTGGTTTCCATGCAAACACTGGAATTCCAGGAGTTGCAAGTTTTACTTTATAATTATCCATTACTGTTGTAATATTTTTCTTTATTTTATCATGCCAGATATTATAATCTACTTGATATTTTTTTAGAATTTCTTCTACTTCATAAACTACTGGAGTTCTTTGAGAAAACAAATGTTGAAGGTAATCCCTTGACACTTCTACTTCTGCATGAATTCCAATTCTTCCCTTGTCTAAATTTACCATTCTGATGTGCATTTCCCATGGTTTTTTTAATTTTAAATTAATGCCACTTCCAATTTGATCTGGTTGTTTATGTTCTAGTTTTACTTTGGTAAACCCTTCAGCTGTAAATATTTTCATTAATTCTTCAAAACTTTTTTTGACAACTATGTGCAGTTGTTCTACTCCTTCTTTGTTATCGACGTGGATTTTGTGTTTTAATCCATCAATAAATGAGATCGTTTTTGGATATGTTGTCAAATATTCCATTATTTTTCATCTCATATGCCTCTATTTAAAAAAACTTAGATTGTACTCTAGTTTTTTGGGGGATTTGAGAGTCCTCTAACGTAAACACATTGTTCTGGAGCAATTGCCATTTCTGAAGATTTTATTTTTCTATCTGTAAGTTTTGCTCCTGAATTCCTTACTATTGCAAATGGTCTTGATTCTGCCCCTTCTCCCATTTTGTGATTTGCAATTGTTGCAAGATTATCTACAACTGCTTGAAATGTCGCTTTTAACGGATTTCCATCTAGGTCTTTTTTAGATCTCATATCTAATACTGGCTCTATTCCTGCACAAGATATTGCAACTCCCGATGTTCCAATTCTTGCTGGCATTAATCTACTATCTACTAAAATCACTCCTACATGGATTGATAATTTTAAGAAAACCTTTCTTCTAATTTGTTCTGCAATTAGATAAGGATCTGTTGGATATAGTATTGCTTTACCTTTTTTTGCATTTGATTTGTCAATTCCTGCATTTGGTGCCATAATATTATCTGCTGATGTGATGACAAATCCTCCTATTCCTCCAAAAATTTTATCTGATTCTCTAATGATTATTTCTGCAATTGCTGGTTTTAATTGAAATTCATCTGCAATCTTCATACCGTATTTGGATGCTTTAATTTTCTCCAAATCAACAATTCTTCCTTGTGAGTTTGAGATGTATTTTGTTGAAATTACTATGACATCTCCTTCTTGCAATTGTGTTTGGTTTTTCTTCAAAGTATTTTCCAACTCCTCTAAAACATCAAATTCATTTTCCATTCTTTCTGCTAGTAGTGATAATACTGTTAATTGCACAATATTGTATAGATTCTATTTCTTTTTTATTGTTCTGAAAAGCTTTTAATCACAAGAACAAACTTTTTGAATTATGAATATAGTGGAAAAGATCCTTGCTCGTGCATCTGGCAAGTCATCAGTTACCCCTGATGATGTAATATTTGCTAATGTTGATAAAGTAATGATGCATGATGTGTCTGGACCTGGTGTTCTCAAGGTTTTTGATAAATTAAAGAAACAAGGAATTCCAGTTGACAAATTATGGGATCCTACTAAAGTTTGGGTAGCTGAAGATCACTTTGTACCTTCAGCTGATAAATTATCTGCAGAAAATGTTGTAAAACTATCAAATTTCACAAAAAATTATGGTATTGAAAAACATTTCAAATATGGGATGGGCCAATACGGTATTTGTCATACTTTATCTCATGAAGAAGCAATGGTTATGCCTGGTGATGTTTATGTTGGCGGTGATTCTCATACCAATACCACTGGGGCTTTAGGCGCATTTGCTTGTGGTTTGGGTCATACTGATATTGCATATGTTTTACTAAATGGAAATATTTGGTTTAAAGTTCCAGAAACTTACTATTTCAAACTTAATGGAAAATTACCTGATCATGTGATGGCTAAAGATTTAATTTTAAAAATTATTGGAGAAATTGGAAATGATGGTGGCGCATATAGAACAATGCAATTTGGTGGAAGTGGAATTGATGAAATGTCTGTTGAAAGTAGATTGACTTTATGTAATATGACTACTGAAGCAGGAGCTAAAAATGGAATTGTTGAACCTGATCAAAAAGTAGTTGACTATCTTTCTAGTAGAGGTGCAACAAATATCAATTTAGTAAATGGTGATGCTGATGCAGAATATTCTAAAATATTTGAATTTGAAAGTTCAGAAATGGAACCTATTATCGCAAAACCCTTTTCACCTGACAACACTTGTGTTGTACGTGAAGCTCCTTCTGTTGAATTAGATAAATCATACATCGGCTCTTGCACTGGTGCAAAATATGAAGACTTGGAAGCTGCGGCAAAAATCCTTAAAGGAAGAAAAGTTAAGATTAGAACTGAAATTTTACCTGCAGCAATTTCAATTTATCAACGTGCTATGGAAAATGGTTTATTGAAAATTTTCTTAGATGCGGGTGTAACTGTTGGACCGCCTACTTGTGGTGCTTGTTGTGGTGCTCATATGGGGGTATTGGCAAAAGATGAAATTTGTATCAGCACCACTAATAGAAATTTCCCGGGTAGAATGGGTCATGTTGAATCTCAAACATATCTTTCATCTCCAATGGTAGCTGCAGCTTCTGCAGTTACTGGAAAAATTACTGACCCAAGGGATTTACTATGAGAGGTAACATCATAAAATATGCTCGTGATAACATCGATACTGATGTAATTATTCCTGGACAATATCTCAAAGTACACGATTATGCAGAACTTGCAACACATGCTATGGAGGGATTGGATCCTGATTTTCACACAAAAGTAAAAGAAGGTGATTTTATTTTATCTGGAAAGAATTTTGGATGTGGTTCATCTCGTGAACATGCTCCAATTGCATTATCT
>JABGZU010000051.1 GCA_018674605.1 Candidatus Nitrosopumilus sp. | reverse complement strand
CAGCTGATTCATCAATTACTGGATTGAAAGTTAATAGATTTTTACACATTGCAGAAAGTGCAGAAGATTTAGTTTTACAAAATAAAATGCAAAGAAAATTAGGCCAAAACACAGGAACATGTTTCCAAAGATGTGTTGGAATGGATGCAATGAATTCTTTACACTCTACAACATTTGAAATTGATGAAAAACATGGAACTGATTACCATAAAAGATTTTTAGAATTTGTTAAGATGGTTCAACAACAAAATCTTGTCATTGGAGGTGCAATGACTGATCCAAAAGGTGATCGAAGTAAAGGCCCATCTGAACAAGATGATCCTGATTTGTTTACACGAATAGTTGACAGTGATGATAAAGGAGTCTATGTATCTGGAGCTAAAGCACACCAAACAGGTTGCATAAATTCTCATTGGATAATTTTGATGCCAACTATTAGATTAACTGAAAGTGATAAAGATTGGGCAATTGTAGGTGCAGTTCCAGCTGATGTTAAAGGACTTACTTACATTTACGGTAGACAATCTTGTGACACTCGAGCTATGGAAGAAGGTGATATTGATTCTGGTAATGCAAAGTTTGGTGGTCAAGAAGCTTTGATGATTTTAGATAGAGTGTTTATTCCATGGGATAAAGTTTTCATGAACGGAGAATTTGAATTTGCATCAATGTTAGTTGAACGCTTTACATGTTATCATAGACGTAGTTATGTTTGTAAAACTGGGTTAGGTGATGTTTTGATTGGTGCTGCTGCAACAATTGCAGATTACAATGGAGTACCTAAAGTATCTCACATTAAAGATAAAATTATTGAGATGACTCATCTTAATGAAACAATTTTTGCTGCAGGAATTGCATCTTCACATCAAGGACAGAAGATGAAATCTGGTGTATATCTAAATGATGATATGCTTGCACAAGTTTGTAAACATAATGTTACTAGATTCCCATATGAAATTAGTAGATTAGCACAAGACATTGCAGGTGGATTAATGGTTACATTGCCATCAGAGCAAGATTTTAGACATCCAGAAGCTGGTCCAATGTTAAAAAAATATCTTGCTGGAAGAAAAGGTGTAGATGTTGAGAATCGAATGAGAATTTTAAGATTAATAGAAAATATGACACTTGGTAGAAATTCAGTTGGATATCTTACAGAATCTATGCATGGTGCAGGTTCTCCTCAGGCTCAAAGAATTCAGATTCAAAGACAAATGCAAGTGGGTTACAAGAAAAATCTAGCAAAGAATTTAGCTGGAATTACAAATGATATTGAAGAACCTAATGAGCCATCTGATTATTTCAAACGAGTCTTTAAAACAAAAGACTCTGTTATTTGATAATAATTTTTTAATTTATTAATTATTTTCCTTATTTGTTTTTTGATCTGATTTCTCCACAGTGTCGCTATTCTCCACAGTGTCGCTATTCTCTTTTATCGATTCTAATTTTCCTGTATTTTCAGAATATTCTGAATCCTCTTTTATTTTTCCAATGTTTGATAACTCCTCTAATGTCTCCTTACTTATGATATCTTCAGATTTTTTCTTTTTGTTTGTAATCTGTTTGATTACCATGACTCCTATTACAATTGCAATAATGATGTAATTCACTGGAGGTTTCAATATTTGTGTGATGTATCCTACTTGTGGAATTATGTATGCTACTTTTCCAATGTACTCTTCTTCTGTAATTGGATAGTCAGTTCCTCTAATCCATGATGGATTTGCATCACCTTGTGTTCTGATTGTTTTAGGATCTTCCTCAAGTATTGATTGTACTCTATGAACAATTACTCTATTGTGATCCGAAGGCCTGTCAAATACAATAATGTCTCCTACTTGAACTTCTTCAAATGGTTCATGTCCTTGAATAACTATGATGTCGTAAACTTGTAAAACTGGAATCATACTTCCACTGGCAACTACATAAAATGGATTCTGTGTCCCAAATGCTACTTGTAATCCTATCCAAATTACTAAAACTGCAACTGCAACAATAATGATATCTTTGATAACTCCTTTTGAAATTGCTTTTTTAGCCAATTATTTTATCGCCTTGATGTTTCATTAATTTTTTTAATTACTAAATTTTGGTTCCACATTCTTCACAAAATTTAGAACCTTCTTTATTGACAAATTCACATTCAGAACATTTTCCTGGTTGAACAGTATCTTCTTCAGGTTTACCTAATAGAATTACTTCTCCAACTTTTTTAATACTAGCCCAAGGGATACTTCCTTCTGTTCCATCATTTTTAACGACAACTAAAACCATTGATTGTGTATTACCATCAATACCAACTTGTTTTGCTGTACCAACTTTGTTTGCATTTTCATCTATTACCATTCTTCCTTCAATTGAACTAACTGATTCAGCAGAACTTGGTTGTGTAGCTTCTACTGCAGGTGCTGTTGTAGCTTCTACTGCAGGTGCTGTTGTAGCTTCTACTGCAGGTGCTGTTGTAGCTTCTACTGCAGGTGCTGTTGTAGCTTCTACTGCAGGTGCTGTTGTAGCGTTAGGATCTAATGGTTTTGCACTTCCAACTTCAACTTCCTCATTTGGTTTCTTAAATTCTCTATATTCTGCAATTGAAGCATTACATGAATTACAAATGTATTGACCTCTTTCTGCTAAAATTAAATTTTCTGCCACTTCCTCATTTGGATTTTCAAATTCTATTTTTGGCGGACCTTCAAATTCTTTCTCACATGTATTGCAAAAATGTTTAGTAATTGTTTTAGCATCTAATCTTCCTATTGGTGCTAAAAATAAATCTGGACCACCCAAATTTCCTTTCACTTGTTGTTCATCTGAAACTGTGGCCATTACGTAACCTCCAGAACCTCTTAATTTTTTTAATCTAAGTTCTGAACTCATAATTGGGTTTTATCAAAACGTCATTTAAGTATATATCAAATTTAGTTTTTCTAGATAAAATAAAGATCTAGAATTTGATTAACATTTTTAGGTGTGATTAATATCTCAAAAGTATAATGGGAGTTACTCAAATTTCAGATACCAAGTCTTGGGAAGTAGATGTCATAAATTCTGACATTCCTGTATTTGTAGACTTTTGGGCCGAATGGTGTGGTCCATGTAGAATGGTAGGTCCAGTAGTTGAAGAACTGGCAAATGACTATGATGGCAAAGTAAAATTTGTCAAGGTTAATGTTGATGAGGCTAATGAATTGGCTTCAAAATACAACGTCTTTAGTATTCCAACCTTAATCCTCCTTAACAAAGGTGAAATAGTCAGTCAACAAGTAGGTGCAGCTTCTAAAGAATCATACCAAAGTATGATTGATAGAGCACTTGCATAGTTTACCTAACAAATTATATTTTTTTAATTTTTCATCCTAAAGTAATTAATATTCCAAAAATTGAGTCAGATTATGTCTTTTGGAGAAGTTGATACACTTGGTATGCTTTTTGACAAACTACAAAGTTTGTTTGATGAATCTCAAGGGTACTATGAATCATTTTTAGATACTAACAACATGTACAAAAAAGGTCAACTCAGTGACAAAGAATTCTTTCAAAAATTAGGTGATTATACAGTTGCATATTCTGCATTAGAATTTCTAGCTATCAAAGTAATATTTGAATTAAAAAAATCAGTAGGTTCTGGAAGTTCTGGAAATACACAATCCCCTGGATTAATGCCAGGAATGGGTCAACCTGGAATGGCAGGTGGAATGAATCCACCACCAAGAGCAGGAACTGCAGATAACCCAGTAGGTGGAGGTCCACCAGGAATTGTATCTGCACAAGAATCATTTGGAGATGTTGGAACTTTACCTTCCCCTGATCCATCTTTAATGCCACGACAAGTTGCTCCACAACAAACTGCACCACAAAATCCTAATGGTTGCTCTTCATGTGGTGTTGCGTTACGACCAAACTCAAAATTCTGCACAAAGTGCGGAGCTAGAGCATAAAATTAAAAATATAATTTTTTTATTCTTGTGTTGTACCACATTCAGGACAAAACTTTGCTGTCATTGAAAGACTAGTACCACATTCAGAACAAAATTTCCCATCTGATTTTACTTCATTGTATGCGTTTCCAACAAAAGCTGAACTTTTTACTGCACCTGATGGTTGATATGTTTCATCATCAATTAAGACTGGTGCAAAATCTTGTTCTGTCAAATATGTCATCATTCTTGGAATTCCTTCACCATCATTTTTTGGATCTGGAACTGAATCCCCCATCCAAAATGCAAATCTCATTAGAGTTAATTCCGGAGTAGAGAATGCTAATGTGTGTTTTGACATATAGTCTTGTGCTGCTTGTTTACCGTCAAAAACTTCCATAATGACAGTATTTTTCATTTATGTATAATAGTTTCTGGTTAAATGGACCGGGAGGGAATCGAACCCTCGACATCTTCGTTGCGAACGAAGCATTATACCCCTAAACCACCGGCCCTCAAAATATCTCTCTAAACCCTTCTTTTTTTATTTTTTCATTAATCGTGATGGCTTGTACTATTGTAATCCTTTTTGTAACTTGATTTTTTTAATAACGTCTTGAACTAGTTCTTCATCTTTTACAACCAATTCTTGTAGTTTTTTCTTATATTGCTCATCTCCCCATTTTTCTAGATTAAACATTTCTTTTACTAGTTTAACAATTTCAGATTTATTTCTCTGATGGTCTCGTTTTGCAATTTCTGAATCATCCATAATTTTTCTTTAGATATAATCAACTTAAGCGTATTCCTTAACGCATAATAGACTCTACAACACAAAATTTCTAGATGACCTATGATGCTGTAATTGTTGATTCACACGTTATACTTTCAACTGGAAAAATTGATAAAAATATTATAATTGATGATGGAAAGATTGTAGGATTTACTAATGACGTTCCTGCATGTGATCATAAAATTAATGGAAATGGATTAATTTCAATTCCTGGTGCAATTGATACTCATGTTCACTATGGAGTTTATTCACCCATTAACGAAGCTGCAAAAACTGAATCTCATGCTGCAGCGATAGGTGGAGTTACAACTATGATGAGAATGCTTAGATTGGAAAAACCTTTTAGCACTTCTTTACAACCTCAACTCCAAACTGCATCAGAGTATCACTATGTAGATTATGCAATACATGCTTCTGTTTTCACTGAACAACAAATTAACGAAATGAATTTTTGTATTGATCAAGGAATTACATCTTTTAAAATTTACATGAATCTTGGTGGTGAAGTTGGTCATGTGTATATGGATATGCCCCCAAATTCTTCTAGTCTTGTAGCATCTAAAGTAAACGTTACAGATGAACTTGTTGAAAAAATTGTAAAAAATGCAGCACAACTTGGTTG
>JABGZU010000068.1 GCA_018674605.1 Candidatus Nitrosopumilus sp. | reverse complement strand
CTCACCTGGAGCAAACTTTGTAGTATCAACATCAAATGTGATTAAAGATTCTGCAAATGCAGGCATAATTATTACTGTAAGTAACATTGCAACTAGAATTAATTTCATGAAATATCCTCCATTGATGCTAATTCACCAGTTAATGCAGTTCCACCATTACTTGGCCAATCAGAAAATGCATTAACGTAAATATCTGCAGGACCAATTGCTGCATTATCAGGAATCATAAATGATAAAATTATTTCAGAATCCCCTGACGCTAAACTAGTTTTTACAGAACCAATTCCAATACTGGTAAATTCTGAATCAAATAGATTCACTGTAACTAGAGTTGAAATTAATTTATTGGATTTTAAATTAACTTTGATGAATCCCATTTCACCAGCATCTAAAGAAGATGGATTACCTTGCTGATCAGTTACAGTTACACCAGATATGCTAAATGAATTAAATTGTGATTGTATCTTAAAGTTAGTTTTTTCTGTAATTATTTTTCCATTATCATATGTAGTTGCAGTGATTTTATAATTTCCAGATTTTGAATTCTCAGATAATCTAAAGTCAATACTTTGTGAATCATTTGGAGATACAGTAACTGAACGTGAAATTACACTATTACCTCTAGGATCAGTAACATCTACAGATACACTTTTGGTTCCAGAAAAGTTATCTGCGTTAATTGAGATACTAACTAAATCACCAAGATCAAAAATAAAGCCATTTACTGAAATATCTAAATCCATCAATGTTTGTGGTGTTGGTTCTGGTGTTGGTTCTGGTGTTGGTTCTGGTGTTGGTTCTGGTGTTGGTTCATCAGTTTTTTGTATTTTGACATTGTCTAATGAACCAAAAACAGTTTCTAAGAAAATATTTTTATCAAAAGATTTTAAATCAGAATATTCTTGTCCAGTTCCCAAATAAAGAATAGGTGTAGAAGTAACTTTTACAATAGATAATGCAGCTCCACCTTTTGCATCAGCATCACTTTTAGTCAAAATAGAACCATCGAATTTAACATGTTTATAAAATTCACGTGATTGATTTACAGTGTCATTACCAGCTAAAGAATCACCTACAAAAATAGTCATATCAGGATTTACAACTTTAGTAATTTTTGCAATTTGTTCCATCAAATTTTTACTTGTTTGCATTCTACCAGCAGTATCAATCAATACACAATCAGTCTTGTGAGATTTTGCATAAAGTACTGCATCCCTAGCAACAGCAGCAGGATCTGATTCATAATTTTGGGCAACAAGTTTTAGATTTAGACGATTAGCATGTTCTCGTAATTGTTCTATAGCACCAGCTCTAAAAGTATCAGCAGCTGCAATTACAACGGAATATTTTTTCTCCTGAAGTAAAGATGCAATTTTTGCCAATGAAGTAGTTTTTCCAGTGCCATTTATTCCAACAAATACAATCAAAAAAGGTTGATTTTGTTTCTTTTTTTCATCAATTTTTTCAAAAATATCAATTTCTCCAACACCATCAAATAAACTAGAAATACTAGAAATTAAATTATCTTTAACAAATTTTTCAATTTCATTTTTGTCAGTTTTAGAACCAATTAATTTTTCCTTTAAATCAGATTTAATCGAATCAATCACTTCACCAGCTACATCAGATTCTAAAAGAGAAATTTCAAGTTCAAAAAGAATATCTTCAATATCTTTTTCATTTAGTTCTTTTTCTCCAAGACTTTTTGCTGCATTAGAAAACGCCTTACGAAGACTATCAAACATAATTTATCCCAAATTTGGCGGGGATTGAGACTGCATTAATTGATTAATTTGTGCTTTTCCCTGTTCCAATCTATTTGCAGCATCTTGTTTTTTGGTTGCAGTGTCTTGTAAAGCAATTTCAATTTCTTTTATTCTAGCTTCAAAATAATTAATTGCTGCAGGAAAATCTTTCTCAACTGCAATACCAGCACCAATATTTACAACGATTTTCTGTTTAGATGAAATTTTTGTAGGAATGTAAGCTCCCATGCCAAGAGGTACTAAAGTATCAGAATCAGGTTGTGTACCAAGTGATTTAATCGACTCAATAGCTGCAGTAGCTTCTCTCAATATACTTAGAAAAGTACCCTCTCTTTGAGATAGATCAGAAAAATATGTTTCAAGCATTTGCATCTGTTGCATCATTTGTTCAGCCTGTGGTTCACTCATTTACAACAAATCATGCTCAGATGGTTATAAATTCATTCATGATATGGATTTAAAAAATAAAAATAAAAAAATAAAGATTTAACTTTATTTGGCTTTAGAGAATCTATCTTCTACTTCATCCCAGTTAACTACATTCCACCATGCTGCAATGTATACGGGTCTTTTGTTTTGATAGTTTAGATAGTATGCATGTTCCCAAACATCACAACCCAATAATGGAACTAATCCTTCAGTTCTTGGACTAGTTTGATTTGGCATTGATTTGTATTCAACTTTAGATGTTGCTGGATTGTATACTAACCATCCCCAACCACTACCCTGAATTACTGCAGTAGTAGATGTGAATTTCTCTTTAAAGTCAGCGAAGCTTCCAAAAGAATCATTAATTGCATCAGCAATTGATCCCCCAGGTTCTCCACCACCATTTTGTTTCATACTATTCCAAAATAGCCTGTGGTTATCATAACCGCCACCGTTGAAATTGATTGCGCCTCTTTTGTCTTCAGGTACTGAATTGATATCAGATAAGATGTCAATGATATCTTTTTCTTGAATTTCAGTTGGACATGTTTCAAGTGCTGCATTTAATTTGTCAGTGTATGTTTGATGATGTTTTGTATGATGAATCTCCATTGTTTTTGCATCAATGTGAGGTTCTAATGCATCATAAGCATATGGCATTTCAGGAAGTGTGTATTTTCCCATAGAATGTTTTGGGGGTTTAGTCCATTTATTGGTTTAGTAAACAATTCATTTTTACTTGTTGAAAAATTAAAAAATCTATGAAATTATTATTGATTTTTTCAATAATACTAATTGTTACAACTAGCATAATTATATCACAATCAATTCAAACTGAAAATGGAATTAAAACATACATTGAAAATAGTGTACCATATGTTGGATCTGAAATTCCAAGAACAGATGGAATTGATGGAACTGGAATTAAAATAGCAATCATTGATACAGGTGTAGATTTTAATCACCCAGATTTATTCGGATGGGGACCAGATGGAAAAGTAATTGGAGGATATAATTTTATTCAAGAAAATCAGTTACCAATGGATAACAATGGACACGGTACTAAAGTTGCAGGAGTAATTGCAGCAGATGGAAATACATTGGGAGTTGCACCTAAAGCAAAAATTTTAGCTTACAAAGTATCAGAAGATGGAGAAGGAGTATCATCAGAATTAATTATGAAAGCAATTAAAAAAGCAATTGAAGATAAAGCGGATATTATCAATATCAGTTTAGGAGTAAACAAAACAAATTCCAAAATAGATAGTGCAGTTAATCATGCATTAGATAATGGGATTTTTGTTGTCACTGCAGCAGGAAATGATGGTCCAGAGTTAAAAACAATTGGAAGTCCAGGAAGAAATTTTGGATCAGTTACAGTTGGTGCAACTTACAATAATATGACTTCAAGTTTAATTGCAACATTAGAAGTAAATGAAAAAGATTTCACAGTAATTCCAATGGTAGGATCTTCAACAACAGAAGAGCCAATTATTGGAAAAATAATTTTTGGAGGTTTTGGTAAAATTAGTGACTTGAAAGAAAGGGATGTAAAAGATGCAATAGTGATTGTAGAAAGAGGGAGTGATGTAAAAGGAGAATTATTATTTTTTTCAATTAAAGAAATGAATGTTGCAAGTGCAGGAGCTAAGGCATTAATTGTTTACAATAATGAATCAGGAATATTTCTTGGTGAATTAATTCATGAATTTTCAGAACTAGGATACACACCACAAATTCCAGTAGTTTCAATGGACAGGGAAGAAGGATTAGAAATTATTGAACTAATTAAAAATAACAATAAAGGAATAATGAATTTATTTTACAATCCAGATTTTGTAGCACATTTTAGTTCAAGAGGTCCAGTTTCACCATTTTACATGAAACCAGATATCGTAGCACCAGGAGCATACATTAACAGTACTCAAAACAATGCAAGCTATAATTTTACAAGTGGAACTAGTTTTGCAGCACCACATGTTAGTGGCGCTGCAGCATTACTACTCCAAAAAAATCCAGAATTACAAAATTATGAAATAAAATCACTATTACTTACTACAGTTCAACCAGTTTCAGATGCTTATGGACAAAAATTTTCACTACATGAGTCAGGTGCAGGAAGACTAGATATTGCTAATGCATACAATGCAAAATTAATTATCAATCCACCTAGTTTTGTAATTAATTTATCAACAGATCATCCAACTGCAAAAAAACAATTAGAATTAAAATTAATGGATGGAAAATTAGAAGGAATTGATGTTAGATTTGAAGGACCAAAATTTATTGAAGTTACACAAAAAATGGAAAATGGAAAATTAGAATTTGAAATAAGTATAGTTGAAAAAAAATATGGAGATTATGAGGGGAAAATATTCATCAATCATGAAAAAATAGAATATACAATTCCAGTTTTAATTCACCATACAAAAGGTTCAATTTCAGTAAATCAAGAAAATGAAAAATTAATTTTTGAAATCAATCATCCAGAGAAATGGAGTTTTGCTAAAATTTCAATTATAAACAGTAAAAATGGAAATACAGAAACAATTACTAGTACACCACATAAAAAAACATCATTAGAAATTTATGAAAATGGAGAGTATTGGATAGATGCTAAAATCAAAGTCGGTGGAAATACATCAGATGCATTTAATACAATTAAAATTAATTCACTTTCAGAAAAAATAGACAAGTTAGAATTAAGAGATATTCCAGAAAAACAAATCATACTAATAATTTCAATAATTGTAATTATTGGAATTGTGGGGTTAATTATTAAAAAATAAACTATACAGAAAAATTGGGCCCAGCTGCAATTATTTCATCAGAAACATTTTCAAATTTCTTAAAGTTTTCAACAAACATTTGAGCTAATTTTTTTGCAGAAAGATCATAGGAATCTTTGTCAACCCAAGTATGTTTTGGATCTAATATTTCAGATGGAACGCCTTCAACGTCTGTTGGAATATCAAGATTAAGTAAATCATCATGACGATATTTTACAATGTCAAGTGCACCAGAAATAGCTGCAGTAACCATTGCACGACTATATTTGATCTTAATTCTTTTACCAACACCGTATGGTCCACCAGACCATCCAGTGTTAACAAGATAAACGATAGTGTTATGTTGATTAATTTTCTCACCAAGAAGTTTTGCATAAACTGAAGCTGGCCTAGGCATGAATGGTGCTCCAAAACATTGAGAAAAGACAGATTTAGGTTCTTTTATGCCTCTTTCAGTTCCAGCTAATTTACTAGTGTAACCAGACATGAAATGATACATTGCACCTTCTTTGGTCAATCTAGAAACAGGAGGTAAAACACCCAAAGCATCTGCAGTTAAAAATACAATAACACGAGGGTTTCCACCAACACTAGGAATTACAGCACCAGGAATGAAATCCAAAGGATAACCAACACGAGTATTTTCAGTTAGTGAATTATCATCATAATCAGGAATGTTATCATTTAAGACAACATTTTCTAAAAGAGCCCCAGGTTTAATTGCATTCCAAATTTCAGGTTCTGCTTCTTGACTAAGATTGATGCATTTGGCATAACATCCACCTTCAAAATTAAATGTCCCATTATCAGACCAACCATGTTCATCATCACCAATTAATTTTCTATTAGGATCTGCAGAAAGAGTAGTTTTACCAGTACCAGACAAACCAAAGAACAATGCAGTATCGCCTTTTTCACCAATGTTTGCAGAACAATGCATTGGAAAAATATTACTGTCAGGTAATAAGAAATTCATTACACCAAACATGGATTTTTTCATTTCACCAGCATATTCAGTTCCACCAATCAAAACAATTTTTTTTGTTAAATCAATTAAAATAAAAACATCAGTTCTAGTTCCATCAATTTCAGGATCTGCTAAGAAATCATTAATACATAAAATAGTAAATTCAGGATCATGTTTTTCCAATTCTTCATTTGTAGGTCGAATGAATAAATTACTTGAAAACATATTTTGCCAAACATGATCATTGATTACTCTAATTGGTAAACGGGTTTCAGGATCAGCCCCTACAAAACCATCAAAAACAAAAAGTTCTTTGTTAGCAACAAAGTCTTTCATCTTTTCAAAAAGTTTTTCAAATTTACCACTTGGGAATTGATGGTTAATTTTTCCCCAATCAATAGTATCGTGAGTTTTATCATCATACACAATAAATCTATCATCAGGAGATCTACCAGTATACTTTCCAGTATTAACTGAAAGAGAACCGGTTGAATTTACAACACCTTCTTTCCTTTCAACAGAAATAGCCACCATTTCATCAGTTGGTAAATTTCTATGAACTTTAGAAGGGTTGATTCCAAAAGCAGTTAGTTGTGCTAAAAATTGTTCAGTCGTAGATCTACCTAATAATTCAGTCAATATTTTGATCTCCATTGAGTGTTTGAGCATGTATAGAGGTCAAGATATTTAGATCCGCCCTGATTTTCCTTATTATCTCTTTTCCATAATGAATTTTTTTAGGTCGAGGAACGTATTTATTCCAAAATTCAAGACTTAGTTCCATGCCAATCAACAAGGAAAAGATCGAAAAAAGACAGGAAGTAAAAGGAAACAATCCTGATTTTGTCAGACCAGAAAGTTGGCGTTATGTTAGACTTCAAACAAATTGGAGAAAACCAAAAGGAATAGATCATCATCAAAGAAAACAAAAAAGTAGAGGTCGTCCAGGTTTAGTTAAAGTTGGATATGGAGGACCTAGAGATGCAAAAGGATTACACCCTTCAGGATTTACAGATAATTTAGTTTACAATATTGCAGATTTAGGAAAGTTAGATCCAAAGAAAGATGGAGTAAGATTAGGACATGGTGTCGGTACTAAAAAAAGAAAAGAAATTGTCATTAAAGCCGTTGAAAACAAATTTAAAATATTTAATGCGAGAGTGAGTGTAATTGCCGATAAATCTTAAATCTAAAAAAAGACTAGCTGCCAGAGTTACTGGAGTAGGAATTCACAGAATTAAATTTGATACAGATCATCTAGATGATATTGCAGATGCAATTACTAGAGAAAACATCAGAAGTTTAATCACAGCAAATACAATTAAAATTAAATCATTTACAGGAACATCAAGAGGAAGAGCACAAACTAAATTAGATCAAAGAAAGAAAAGAGGCACAGGGCAAGGCTCCAAACAAGGTACAAAAGGTGCACGAGTAGGTAAGAAAACAGTATATGTTGCAAAAGTTCGTGCATTGAGAAGATTATTAAAAATTGCCAAAGATAGAAAAGATTTGACCAATCCAGAATTCTGGATACTCTACAAGAAAGTGGGCGGAAACACAGTTAGAAATAAAGCTCACTTGAGACTGTTGATGGACGAAATTAGAACTAAAAGAGAAGTTTAGAATCTAAATAATCTCTTATCAAAATTTGTGATATTATCATTTTTAACTTCTATGCCCTCATCACCAAGTATTTTTATTTTTATAAATTTACCATAAGCATATCCTCCAATTTTACCAGTAGACATAACAACTCTATGACATGGAATTATTATGGGATAAGGATTTTTGTTCATTATTTTTCCAATTATTCTTTGACCATTTTTTAATCCAACAGCCTTTGCCAAATCACCATAAGTTGTAATTTTACCTTTTGGAACATCTAGTAATTTTTTGTAAACTTTCTGTTCAAGATTCATAGTTTCACAATCTCAAGTGAGGTAGAATTAAGAAAATTGAGAATTTTTTGTTTATTTTTTCCAAGTCCATTCCAATCTAAAAGAGCGAATTTAGCGGTGTTGTTTTGTTTCATAATATGAGAAAATAATTCTTCATCAAGATTATCTAATGCATGTTTTGGAATTACTGTTCCAAGAGCATATTTTCCTTCAAGTAATTCATAAGTAAATTTTGAAGAATAATGTGTACCACCAAAGCAAATTGCCATAGGACTTTCAGGTATAGGATTAGATAAAACTTGATGAACTAGTGTTGCAACAGAATTACATAATGAAGTATCAGTCCATTGTTGTTCAGTAGTTCCTATTTCAATGAATATTGAAGGTTTAGTTAATGCAGTAGGACCATGATGAGTAGCTTCAATAGTGATTTGGAATTGAGAAAATTGAGATTGATGTTTTTTTAGAGTTTGAAGATACGTTTTTTGAAGAAATGCATGAGGAACTGCAACTTGTCTATCATTACCTCCAAATTTTGCTTCAGAGAAATTTCCAGTATTATGACAAGTTAATGCCAATACACCAGATGCAGCAGCATGTTTTGAAAGAAACACAAATCCATCATAATCAAATTTTTCTTCAATCCAATCGGCAAAAATAGCAGGAGTAGGTATGATTATTAGATCATAATATTTACCACGAAAAATATCACCATCCAAAGTCATTTCTTGTGAAAGAAATTTTGCCATATTATGACCTGCAGGATCATCCAGATAGGCAATTAAAAGCTCCATGAGATAAGGAATATAAGGACACCATATTAATTTCCACCAATGAACCCTAGGCAAACTTTGAAGAATATGTCAAATACCATGAAAATGGCTAAAAAGCCAGATAAGGATGAATATCAACAACATCTAAGATTAGTGATAATGGGAATAGCAGGAGTAGGTGCTATTGGATTTACAATTCAGTTTGTGTTTTCGGTAATTACATTTGGTAGATAAAATTGTCTGAAGAAATAAAATCACACTTATTTGCAATTAGGACCACAGGAGGACAAGAAAAAGTGGTTATGAGATTATTAGAAGCTAAAGCCAATGCTAATCAAATTAACATTCAATCAGTATTACTAGTAGATAATCTAAGAGGGTATGTTGTAATTGAAGCAATCAAGCCAAGTGATGCATACATGGCAGTCGAAGGTGTAAGACATATTCGAGGTCAATTAAGAGGAGAGTTAGAATTCAAAGATATCGAAGGATATCTTGTTAAGAAATCAACCGTTTCAACATTAGAAGTGGATAATATTATCGAAATTACAGGTGGTCCATTCAAAGGAATGAAAGCAACAATTACAAGAATAGATGCAGATAAGGAAGAAGCTACAGTTGTTTTACTAGATGCATCATATCAACTACCAGTAACAGTAGATGCAAACTATCTAAAACTCTCGAGTGGAGCTTAGTAAGGATTAAATTTTTGGTATTAAGCTGATTAACATGGGAGAACAAAAAGTATCATCACTTGTAACTGGAGGAGGCGCATCTGCAGGTCCACCATTAGGTCCAGCATTAGGTCCTCTAGGCGTTAACATCATGGAAGTTATCGCATCAATTAATGAGAAAACAAAAGACTTCGAGGGAATGAAAGTTCCAGTAACAGTTGTTGTAGATACAGATACGAAGAAATATGAAATTGAGATAGGTATTCCTTCAGCTGCAGCACTAATCATGAAAGAAGCAGGGATTCAAAAAGGCTCAAGCACATCAGGTACTGAATGGGCAGGAGACGTTACAATGGATTCAATTGTGAAAGTAGCAAATACAAAACTCGAAAAATCTTATGCATCATCATTGAAATCAGTTGCAAAAACCATCATTGGTACATGTGTAGCATTAGGAGTTAGTAGAAGGAAAAACTCCAAAAGAAATAACTGCTGAAATCAATGAAGGTAAATGGGATCAAAAATTCCAATAATTATTCGATAAGATAAACAGGATCCTTATCGGTTTTTTGTAATTCTACAAAGGTTTCAGTATTTTGAATACCTTCTATTTTTCCAATTTTTTCAATAACTACATCATGTAATGCTTCAAGATTTTTAGCATATACATCAACAATAATATCAAATCTACCAGTCACTTCTGAAATAGAAACAACCTCAGAAGTTTCCATGAATTTTTTATGAATCATTTCTTTTAATTTTGGATCGCGATTAATACCAACAGACGCTTTTACTCCAATACCTAACAAAGATTCATCAATTTCAATGGTAAATTTTTTGATTAATTTCTTTTTCATTAATCTTTTAATTCGACTATACAAAACAGAAGCATTAATTTCAAGTTTTTTAGATAAAACAGGAACAGAAATAGATCCATCATTAGTCAATTCATAGAGTAATTTCATATCAAGATCGTCAAATCTATGCAATGTGCTAGAAAATCATGATTATCATTTAATATATGTAAGTTTTAAGAAAAATTTGTCTTAAATTACAATAATTAGGCATAAAAAATTGAATTTTTTTCAAATTAAAAAAGAACAAACAACTTAATCTCTAAACGATTTTAAGTAGGTTTTCTAGAAAATGTACGTATTGATTACAGAGACACAATTGGCAGAGTTAGTAAAAAAAGCCAAAGAGGCAACGAAAAAGAGAAAATTTACACAGTCAATAGAATTAATTATTAATTTCAAAGATATCGATGTCAAAAAAGGATTTGCAATTAACGAAGTAGTTCAACTTCCAAAAACAAGTTCACCTGCAACAGTATGTGTAATTGCAACAGGAGATATGAGTCAAAAGGCTAAAGCTGCAAAAGCAGATGCAGTAATCGGAAATGATGAATTAACAAAATTTGAATCTAATAAAAGAGAATCTAGAAAATTCATTAACAAATATGATTTCTTTTTAGCAGATACACAAATTATGCCAACAGTAGGTAAAGCACTAGGTCAGCTTTTAGGTCCTAGAGGCAAAATGCCAACACCAGTTCCATTTAATGCACCTATTGATGCATTTTTATCAAGATTTAGAACATCAATTAAAGTTAGAACAAGAGCATCATTATCAGTTTCATGTAAAATTGGAGATGAATCTATGGAAGATACAGATTTAGCAATTAACGCACATTCAGTGATTAGTGCAATAGAGAAAAAATTACCAAATGGAGAGAAAAATATTAAAAAAATTCTAGTCAAAACAACAATGGGTAAACCAGAAAAACAAGTACAGGAGATAAAGAAGAAGTATGCATGAAAATAGAACAACATATCCAAAAAGAAAAACGGAAATGTATCAACAATTATTAGAATTACCAAAAAAATACAAAACAATTTCAGTAATTCAAATGAGAAAAGTTCGCTCTACACAAATTTTACCGTTAAGAAAAACTTTGAAAGGGGAAGTAGAATTTGTGTGTGTCAAAGATAGAGTTGCAAAAAAAGCACTTGAAACATTAGATATTCCAGGAATGAAAGAAATTTCTGGTGAACTGAAAGGACAACTAATGTTTCTTTTTACAAACATGTCACCATTCAAACTAAACGTACTCTTAGGTAAAAATAAAGTCATGATGGGTGCACGTAGTGGAGATATTGCAAGTATCGATATTATAGTACCTGCTAAAAATACAGGAATTGCACCAGGACCAATGCTTACAGAATTCAAAGATGCAGGAATTCCAACAAAAATTGATCAAGGAACAATCTGGATTGCAAAAGATACAACACCAGCAAAAAAAGGTGAAGCAATTAATGAAAAATTAGCATCAATTTTAGGTAAATTAGATATCAAACCAGTAGAAGCAGGAATCTCACTTTATTCAGCAGTAGAAGAGGGTCTAAAATATACTGAAGAAGAGATGGTAGTAGATGTTGAGAAAACTAGAGATACATTTGCTCAATTCCATCAAGAAGCAATATCGCTATCAATTGAAGCAGGATACATCACTGCAGATAATGTTACACAAATCCTCACAAAGGCAGCACAGTCTGCACGTTCAGTGTCTGTAGAATCAGGTTTCATGACAGATGAAACAAAAGAACAAATTTTACAAAAAGCAGATGCACAAGCTAAAGGCATAGTAAGTCAAGCAAAAGAATACACACCAGCTTAAGTGTCAGTATTTTTTACTTTAGGAAAATTCCAATTATACTTCATTGCAATTAATCTTAACGACATAGTAAGAAAAATCCCAATAATTGTAGCATAGTATAATTCATCAGTAAAATACAAAATTATAGAAAAAATAACGATTCCAATAAAACTTGCAGAAAGATAAAATTCTTTTACAAAAACTATTGGAACTTGGTTTACAAAAATATCTCGAAGTATACCACCGCCAACAGCAGTCAAAATACCTGCTAATAAAATTGCCAAAAAATTTAATCCAAAAATATTGTATGCAAAAGTTGCTCCAATAATAGTAAACACACCCAATCCAATTGCATCAAATTTCAAAAACAGATTCCAATGTTTTTTTAGTTTAGAATACAAAAAGAAAATCACTACTCCAGATACAACTGTAGAGATTACATAGACAGGATCAATAATGGAATTGGGAGTAGTACCCAATACAACATCCCGAATTGTACCACCTGCAACTCCAGTAATAGTTGCAAGCAGTAAAATTCCTACAACATCAAATTTTTTTTCAATTGCCTTAAAGGCACCAGTAATTGCAAACGCTACAGTACCAAACAGATCTAAAATATAAATAAAGAATTCAGAAGTAAAAGCAAATTCTGTCAATAGATACAAAGACGGTACAGAGAGTAATTAAGATTAATAAAAATAAGTATAAAATTAAATTGAAAAAATAAAGTTGCTTAGCCGAATAAGGATGATAATCCTTCCATGGCTGCTTCTTCGTTTTTAGGTTCTTCTTTCTTCTCCTCTTCTTTTGCTGGTGCATCTGCTGCTGCGCCAGCTGCCGGTGCGGCTGCTGCAACTGCTACAGGTGCGGCTTTAACGGCCTCATCGATGTTAACATCGGCTAAGGCTGCAACTAGTGATTTAACTTGGGCTTCATTAACTTCAGCGCCAGATGCTTTAACAACTGAACTGAGGTTTGCCTCGTTAACTTCTTT
>JABGZU010000122.1 GCA_018674605.1 Candidatus Nitrosopumilus sp. | reverse complement strand
ATGTCTGACATTTTTTTATAAAGTGGGCTTAATTGTGCCTGCCATTAGTGCGTGATCTGCTATAGTTAAGGCTACTAGTGAATCCACTACTGGTGGTGCTCGTGGCACTACGCACGGATCATGTCTTCCTTTTACTTGAAGTATTGTTTCTTTTTTATTTTTAATATCTACTGTACTTTGTTTTTGAGCAATCGATGATACTGGTTTGAATGCGATTCTCATTGTAATTGGCATTCCATTTGAAATTCCTCCTAAGATGCCTCCTGAATTATTTGTCTTTGTAACAATTTTTCCTCTTTTCATTGTAAACAAATCATTATTTTCTGAACCAAATAATTCTGATCCTCTAAACCCTGAACCAAATTCTATTCCCTTTACTGAAGGAATTGAAAAAATTGCTTTACTCAAATCTGATTCTAATGAACCAAAAATTGGTTCTCCAAGTCCTACTGGTACATTTGTTGTAACTGATTCAATTATTCCTCCTAAAGAATCCCCTTTCTTTTTTGCATCTAATATTGATTCTCTCATACTTTTTGCTGTTTTTTCTTCAGGACATCTGACTTCATTTTTATAAATTAATTTAGACATTTTTTCATTGAATTCTTTTTCCATCTTTATTTTTCCAATTTGAGATGTAAATGAATTTGTTTTAATTCCTAATGTGACTTTGAGTAATTTTCTTGCAATTGCCCCTCCCATTACATGTGTTGCAGTTAATCTGCCTGAAAATCTTCCACCTCCTCGATGATCATTGTATTGATTATATTTTACCATTGCAGGATAATCTGAATGACCTGGTCTTAATTTTGTTTTTAAATTTTCATAATCTTTTGATTTTTGATCAGCATTCCAAATTAACATTGTAATTGGTGCACCTGTTGTAAATCCTCTAAACACACCTGAAACTATTTCGACAATGTCTCCTTCTTTTCTTTGGGTTGAGATTAAATTTTGACCTGGTTTTCTTTGATTTAGCATTTCTTGAATTTCTTTTTCATCTATCTCTAATCCTGCAGGACATCCATCTAACACTGCCCCAATTGATCTTCCATGACTTTCACCAAAACTTGTTAAAACAAGACGTTGGCCAATAGAACTTCCAGGCAACATATTACCTATGTTAAGTGATGTTTATAATTGTGATTCTGGACTCAATTATAGAACATTCATAGTAAATTAGGCACAAAAAGTACTGATTTTACTATGATTTATTTTTAGATTTTTTCTAGCGTTTTTCTGATTTTGAAAAAGAAACTAGAGAAGTTAATTTGAATGATCATTTAAACAAATCAAATTTCTTTTTACAATTTCTGCAAAATTTCTGTTTAGTTTTTTTACTTTCTTTACCTAAAAGTGTACCACACCTGTTACATTTTTCTTTAATCATTTTTTCTAATTTCCTGTAACATCTTCATATCTGAATTTTTGCCCCCAATCTATTCATTTCTTTAATGAAATCTGGATATGAAACTTGTACTGATTCTGGATCTGTTATGATACAATCTCCTACATATGTTCCAGCAATACAAAATGCCATGAATAATCTATGATCATTTTCTGAATTTAATTTTGCACCTGTAATATTTTTTGAAGATTCTAAAATTAATCCATCTTCTTTTTCTATAACACTAATTCCTAATTTTGGTAACTCTCTTGCAAGAATTGAAATTCTATCTGTTTCTTTTAATCTTGCATGTTTTACATTTACAATTTCAATTGGTTCTGATGATATTAATGCTAAAATTGAAAGTGGTGGTAAAAGATCTGGTGAATTTCTTAAATCAAATTTTCCGCCTTTTAATTTTTCAGGTGATTTAATTTTAATTTGATCTTCTTCAATTATTACTGACACTCCCATTTGTTCAAGAAAATCAATGAATGCTTCATCTCCTTGTGGTAAATTACCAATATTTCCTTTAACTATTACTTCATCTCCATTAAGAACCATTGATGATAGCAGTAATGCTAAACTTGAAAAATCAATTGGTACTGTAAATGTGGTTTTTTTATAAATTTGTGGTGCTATATTGTATTTTTTATATGGAATTAATGTTTGAACTGAAACTCCAAATTTCCTCATTGTTGTAATTGTTGCATCCAAGTATGGTTTTGAAACTAAATCCCCTTCAATGGTTAAGTTAATTCCTTTTTTTGTTAAGGGGGCTGCAATTAACAATGATGAAATAAATTGACTAGATAAATTTCCTGGAATTGTTACGTCTCCTCCTGTTATTTGTCCTTTAATTTTGATTGGTGGTTTTCCATCTATTGAGGAATATTGTGCCCCAATACTTGATAATGCATCTAACAATGGTTGCATTGGTCTTTTTTGAAGACTTGAATCTCCTGTCAAAATAATTTCTTCTGAAAACAAACTGGCTATCCCTATTGCAATTCTGATTGTTGTTCCTGAATTTTCAGTATTGATTTCAGGTACATTTGTGCCTATTTTTATCGACTCTTTTACGGTAATTGACGAATTATCCCTTTCAATGATTGCTCCAAATTTTTCACATGCTTCAATGGTTGCTTTTGTATCTGCTGACAACAAAATATTTTCAACTTTACTGTCGTTACCTGCAAGTGATGCTAGAAAAATCCCTCTATGTGTATAACTT
>JABGZU010000049.1 GCA_018674605.1 Candidatus Nitrosopumilus sp. | reverse complement strand
ACCAAAACTAGTAAAACAAAAGCTAAGAGCAAAAAAATTAAAGATGAGCCTAGTGCAGACAGTGGAATAGTGATAGTTGATGATGACATTGTCATTGATCAAGACAAGATAAATGAAGAACGTAGAGCATATCTTGAAGAATCTAGATCACAAGAAGCAACAGACTAGAAATCTTTATCAGATTCAATATCATAATGGAATCATGCAAGCATTATGTTTGATTACAGTTAAACCTGGGAAAGTAGATTCTGTAGTTGAAATATTAAAGAAAAAAAGAAAGACATCTAAAAAAATAATGATAGTTACAGGCAGGGCAGATATTAGCGTAATTTTACGAGGTAAAATGGATCAGATTAATCAAATGGTAATTGATTTTAAAAAAATTAAAGATATTGTAACTACAGAGACTTTAATCGAAGTGGAGGTAGATTTAGGATGGTAAGAGCTATAATTTTGGTGAAATCTCCAAAAAAACTGATATCAGTAAAATTAGGAAAATTAGCAGATGTAGAAAATTCATTTCCAACAAGTGGTCAATTTGATGCAGTTGCAATTATAGATGTAAAAGAATTGAGTGAGATAAAAGATGTAACAAATCAAATTCAAAAAATTAACGGCGTAGAAAGAACTGAAACAATGGTTGAAGTTCAATAAAAATTAAATTTATAAAAATTCCTAGATTAATCTAACACTTGTGTAAAGGTGAACAACAACTTTTACATTTACTTCTCAAAGTAAATTTCTTAAAATTCTCTTCAAGAGTATCACCATCTAATATTACAGCATTTGTGTAATGACCATTATCACATTTTAATTTCTCAATTCTAAATACCATAAATCGACTAAATTTCATTTCAACTTAAGGGTTATGATATTGTCAAAAATAGAAATAAAGTATTATCAATTCTATAAAAATTCAATAAAATCAAAGTCAAAAAGTTTTGATTTAGAAATTATTTGTAATTAAAAATAATATAATTACTCAAAATCAGGCATGAAAATGCTTAACTAAACCAATTTCTGAATTTTTAATATGTTTGGAAAGAAAGCCAAAGATAATTTCAACAAAGAATGGACATCCTTTGAATTTGTCCAACATCTCATAAAATACCCTGACACTTCAGATGATACATTTCTTGGAATGTATGAAAATTTACTTGGAGATGATAACTTGGAAAAAGACATGGAAGATTATTGGGAATTAAAAGTATCGGAATCCATCATTGATCAGCAAGAATTTGAAAAAATTAAAAAGGCGTTTAAACAAAGATTTGAAAAAATAAGAAAAATAGACCAAACAAAAAAAGATGCAGTAGATATTGCAAAGTGGGCAGTAACAAACACAGACAATACAAGTGGGGTTAGAGAAGATGAATGAATCTAGAGAGTATTGGTGTCACACAACATGTGTTTGGGACATCATATGAATCAAAAATGAGTGCAATTGGAATATTCCATGCATTCGTAAAGTATAACACTTAAAGTTAAAATTAAAAGAAGAGTTTAGAATTATAATTAATTTTTTATCTATAATTCATCAACTGATTATGATATCTTTCAAGATTTTTGTGTACAATAGATTTTCTTAACTCAATATCTTTATCAAGTTCTTCTTGTAATGTGTTGATTAATCCATCAACTAATGAATCCATTCGTGTATCGTCTTGAATTTTCCACTCATCTAATTCATACAACATTACACAGTGTCGTGCAAGTGTACTTCGTTCTAAATTAAGAAATGTGTTTTCTCCAATCATTTTAAAAATCAGATACTTGGCTTCACAATCTCTTACTTGGTGTTGAAGTATCTGTACTGAACTTGATTCTGTTGCTACTATAAGTTCTTGAAGTGCCAATCTTGATTCAATACCACAAGCCTTAACATTTACTAATTTTTGAGCAAAAGTCAATGAATCATCAGAACGAATCTGTTGTTTACATTCTACTTCCACATCATAGATTTTTTGTTCGTCTGAAGATATAGTATTAGCATTAGCATTAGCATT
>JABGZU010000001.1 GCA_018674605.1 Candidatus Nitrosopumilus sp. | reverse complement strand
CAAGATGCTTTCAAATTAGTTTGTCCAGATGCAAAAATTGTTTTAGGTTCAAAATTATATGAAAAAAATCCAGAATACTGGTCCGATCTTGTAAAATTTACAAAACATATGTCATTGAAAAGAACTATGAGAACTCTAACAATTATGGGACGTTCAGAAAGTGATGAAAAAATTGATGTTGCCAGATTACTTTATCCTGCAATGCAAGCAGTTGATATTCATTATTTGGACGTAGATATTGCACATGCTGGAATGGATCAAAGAAAAATACACATGCTAGTTAGAGAAATTTTTCCTAAAATGAAATGGAAAGTTCCAGTTTCTGTTCATCATAAATTACTTCCAGGATTAAAAAAACAAGGAGGTGAAGAATTTGGAGGTGAATTTAATAAAATGAGTAAATCAGATCCAAATTCAGGCATATTTATTCACAATACGGATAACGAAATAAAGAAAAAAATTAACAAAGCATGGTGTGATGAAGGAGTTATAGAAAATAATCCCATACTAGCAATTGCTGAAACAATAATTTTTCATGAATTTAATGAAATAAATTTTGAAAGACCAGAAAAATATGGTGGTAATGTATCATATTCAAATTATAAAGATTTAGAAAATGATTTTGAAAAAGGAAAAATACATCCAGGAGATCTAAAACAAACAGTAGGAAATTATCTAGTTAAAGTAATTTCTCCAATTAGAGAAAAACTAAATCTTAGTGAAGAAATATCTGAAGCAATAAAGAAAAGTTTCTAAACTTTAAGATTTGGATTAATTTGTTCTTCTAAATTATATTTTGATTTGTATCCTCTTGGATTAATCATCAAATCTTTGTAAGTATACGTTGATGAATTACCAATTATTACAGTACTAGTCATACCTAATTCTTCATCAAAATTAAGTAAATTTTCTAAATCAGTCATAACAATAGTTTCAGATTCTCTATAAGCACTTTTGATTATTGCAACAGGTGTTGTAGATTTTCTGTATTTTAATAGAATTTTTTGTGTATCTTGTAATTGATGAATTCTCTTCTTGCTTTTAGGATTATAAATTACAAGTACAAAATCACCTTGTGCAGCTGACTCCACACGTTTCTGGATTATTTCCCATGGCACCATAAGATCACTCATACTTACAACAGCAAAATCAGTCATTAAAGGTGAACCAACAATTGATGCACAAGAATTTAGAGCAGATACGCCAGGAATAATTTCAACTTTTAAATCACTAGAAGGATCCCAACCTGTTGCTGCAAGTGTTTCATAAATCAATCCAGCCATTCCATAAATTCCAGGATCTCCACTAGAAACTAATGAAACAATTTTTCCAGATTTTGCAAGATCAATACACTGATGAGCTCTTTCAACTTCTTGAGTCATAGCATAACGATGAATAGTTTTACCTTCTATTAGATCATGAACCAAATTTACATATGTTTCATATCCAACAATTGTATCACTTTCAGAAATCACTTCTTTTGCTCGAAATGTCATATGATCATGATGTCCAGGACCAACACCAACTATGTACAGTTTACCAGTCAATTTTAAAATAATTTTTTTCTCAACTAATTTATCCGTTTAGTGATATTTTTATTGAAATGGATCTACTGTTGGAGAATTAATTACATATTCATTATTAGTTGGTCGTGCAATACTAACAGTTAGTAAATCTTCTTCATAGAATGAATCAATATCAGATTTTGTTTGTAAAATTTGTGCTAATTCAGAATTATGCCATTCAATAAGATAAATTTTAGATATTGGACTATAATTTTCTTCATTCAAAGAAACACTTGAAATTTCAGGCTGAAAACCTAATGAGCCAGATCCTTTAATTCCATTTTTAAATTGAAAAAGATCAACTGTTCCAGAATAACTTAAAAGATTTACAGATTCTGGAGAATATACAATTCCCATTAATTCTGCTGGTCCTAATGGAGTTGCATCAGTAATAATATAGTAAATTGTTCGGCCATCAGAATCCCAACTTCTATGAGCTACAAAAGTTACAGAAAGATCATCTCGATTGATTTCAACAATTTGGCCTCCAGAATGAGATATTTCATTAGTGATTTCCGTATCAGAACGTACTTTCATCTGACCATTAGGCCATACAATTTGAGGAATATTTACAATGATGTTTGTTTCATTAAATTTAATTCTACCAGATTTTTCTGCAGCAATTACATCAGATGCAGATTCAAAAAGGATTTCTTTCTGACCTGTTTTCCAAGTAACTTCAATTATAGATCCTAATGCAGTATAATCTAATTTTTCTGGAGTGCTAGAAAAAATTTCATTTTGAAATCCAAAAATACCATCACCCTTAATTCCATTTTTAAAAACAAAAAATTTTTGAATATTACTATGAGATATTTCTTTAATTGTTTTAGATAATTGAATATTCCATTCTTGTTTTTTTGAAATAATATTTACATAATCTTCATCACTAGTATCAGTAAGTATATAGAAAACTTCATCTCCATTGTAAATTCCATGGTGCATTGGAATTGTAACTGGAACATTTGCTCTTGAAAGTAATAACGAAGGATTTTCTTTTTCAAATTCAAACTTTTGTGCAAGTACTTGAGTAGGTTGACCTCTAATCCAACCATCAACACTAACAGTTGTAGTAAATTCTTTTGAATTTGAAGAATGTAATGCTAGTCCAGCTCCTGTAAATTCAAAGGAACCTGATTTTTTCTCAGGATCAATTAATGATAGTCCATAAATGATATTTTCATTGACAGTCCACGTGTCCTGACCATGTACATCATTTGGATTAATTTCATGTAAAACAACTATATTCACATATTCACTTGAAGTAAATGTCATAGATCCATCATAAAGTGTGCCCTCATTTGGAGATAAAACAAATGCTAACTGATGATTTTCATGTTCCAATCCAGGATCTTGAGATGATGAAATAGTTTGAGTAAAATGAATTTTTTTTCTAGATCCTGCATCAGCATATTGATCAGATAGGGATGAAACAGAAATAATGCTAGTAATAAAAATTCCAACAATCAAAATAATGAGAATTTTTTTCAACAATTTTGACTGAATTTATTACTTTAAATGATTTGTCTTAATTGATTTTATCTAGTGTAAATGCATCGTGTATTGAACGTACTGCTAAATCAGCATCAGAATTTTTTACAACAAATGCCAGATTAAGTTCAGATGAACCCTGAGTAATCATAGATACATTTACTTTATTTTTCTCAATTGCACCAAAAACTTTTGAAGCAACTCCAACTGTTCCTCTCATTCCAGAACCAATTAATGCAATAATAGACACCCCAGTAGTAATTTCTAATTTTTTAATAATTTTTCCTAAGAGATTCATTTCTAATGCACCAACTGCTTTATCAAGATCAGTATTTTTCACTACAATTGTAATACTTGATTCAGAAGGGTTTTGAGAAATCATCATTACATTAATTTCAGCTTTTGCTAAAGTTTCAAATATTTTAGCTGCAGTTCCAGGAGTTCCAACCATACTACCACCACGAATATCTATCAAACCATTATTACGAATATTACTTACACATTTTACAGT
>JABGZU010000091.1 GCA_018674605.1 Candidatus Nitrosopumilus sp. | reverse complement strand
ATGTAAGTTTCAACACAACCATTTTTACCACAATAACAAGAGTTGCCATTTTGATGTAAAGTATGATGTCCCCATTCACCTGCAATGTTGGTTCTACCAGAATGAAGTGTATTATCAATTACAATTCCACCACCAACACCAGTACCCATAATTACACCAAAAACTAAATCAAATCCAATTCCAGCACCTAGTTTAGATTCAGCAATTGTAAAACAATTGGCGTCATTTTCAATAGAGATATTTTTTTCTAATTTATTTTCTAAATCTTCTTTTAAGGATTTACCGATTAAACATTGAGTGTTACTATTTTTTATTACTCCAGTTTGTTTTGAAATTGCACCAGGACAACAAACACCTAAAGAAAAATCAGAAATACTTTGAGATACATCTGAAACTAAATTTATAATGGTATGGATAATTTCATCATAATTATTTTGAGGAGTTGGGACTCTTTTTCGTTCTATAACATTTAGATTTTCATCTAAAACAATAATTTCTGTTTTAGTTCCACCTAGATCTACACCAATTTTGTACATCAATAATCTATGAAAAATAATATGATTAAGTTTTAACTAAATTTATCCCATTGGAGGCATACCGCCGCCTCCACCTGGACCACCAGATATAGCAATTACATCATCTATTCTAAGAATCATACATGCAGCCTCTGTTGCAGATTTGATAATTTGTTCTTTAACTACAATTGGTTCTAAAACATTAATTGCCATCATATCAGCAATCTTTGTATTTTTAGCATCAATTCCAGTCCATTTTTGACCTTGATTGTGTTTTGATCTTAAAGTAGCCATAGTATCAATTGAATCCATTCCAGCATTTTCTGCAATAGTTAATGGTATAACCTCTAATGCTTCAGCATATTTTTTGATTGCAAGTTGTTCTCTGCCATCAAAGTTATCAGCCCAATCTTTAAGTTGTGATGCTGCAAATGCTTCAGGAGCACCGCCACCTGCAACAATTTCAGGTTTTTCAATTACATCTTTTACTACCATTAGTGAATCATGAATTGAACGGTCAACTTCATCTATTACTCTTTGAGTTCCACCACGAATTAACATGGTAACAGATTGTGGATGTTTACAACCTTCAATGAATACCCATTTATCAGATTCAACCTTCTTTTGATGAGCTAAATCAGCAGAACCAAGATCTTTTTCAGATAAATCATCCAAATTACTAATGACACGACCATCAGTAGCTTTAGAGAGTTTAATCATATCACTTTCTTTAACACGACGAATTGCCATAATACCATGTTTAGCAAGATAATGTTGCGCAATATCGTCAATTCCTTTCTGACAAATCAAAACATTAGCACCAACATCATGTAATTTGTCAACCATTGTCTTTAGCATTCTATTTTCTTCCTCTAAGAACATCTGCATTTGAGTAGGATCAGTAATTCTAATTTCTGCACTCATTTCTGTTTTTTCAATTTCTAATGCTGAATTAATTAATGCAATACTGGCATTTTCAATTCGAGTAGGCATTCCACTATGAACAATTTCTTTATCTAAAACAATACCTTGTATAATTTGGGTGTCATCAATAGAACCACCTGGTTTCTTTTCAACTTTAATATTTTCTAAATCAACAGAATATTGATCACCTTTTTTTACTGCAATACTAAGAATTGCATCAACTACAACTTTTGATAAATTAGTACTATCTTCAGAAATTAATTTAGATTGCATACTTGTTGAAGCAATTTTAAGAAGTGATGCTCTATCATCAGGTTGAATTTTTTTGGATAATTGTGAATAAATTTCAAGGGTTTTTTCAGATGCTGCCTGAAAACCTTCAATGATAGTTGAAGAATGAACATCTTTTTTCAAAAGATCTTCTGCTCTAGCTAATAGTGCACCTCCAAAAACAACAGAAGAAGTTGTTCCATCACCTACTTCATTATCAACAGTTTTAGAAATCTCAACAATCATTTTTGCTGCAGGATGTTGAACATCAATTTCTTTAAGAATAGTAGCACCATCGTTTGTAATTGTAACGTCACCTAGGGAATCAACTAGCATTTTATCTAGACCACGTGGACCTAGACTACTTTTAACTAATTCAGCAACCAATTTTGCTGCTGCAATATTGTTTTGTTGTGCATCCTTACCTTTTTGCTGTAATGCACTTTCTTTAAGAACTAAAACAGGTCCATTTGGTCCTTGTTGAATTGATGCCATTTAGATTCATTTTCGATTCTCTAAATCCCCCTTTTTAACATTGCCTAATTGAT
>JABGZU010000070.1 GCA_018674605.1 Candidatus Nitrosopumilus sp. | reverse complement strand
CCTGTGCTAATCTTTTTTTTAATATCCATTGAAATCCTTGATAATTAATTGGGTCACCAAACGTTACTCTTTCAGTAGCGTAATACCACAAAGGGGCTTCATGATTATCTTTGTCATGATGGTCATTAAGCCATCTTGTAACATATGGAACAGACTTTACTATTCTAATTGGTCTTACTCCAGTCTTTCCGTTTACTTTGATTATCCCACCGTGTTGATCTAATGTAAAATCTCTTATCTTTAATCCCAATAATTCCCCTATTCGAGTTCCAGCTTCTGCATGAACTGCAAACATTGCTTTATCTCTAGTAGAATTACCACAGACAGCTAGAATTTTAGAAATCTCCTCATCAGTAGGCAAGTCCTCTCGAGTTATCTTGCATTGTGGTTTTTTTGTACGTCTAAGAAATTTTATAATTTTTAATTCCTCATCATCAGGATCCTTGTTTCTGTTTCTAGTATTAGCAAACCTAACAATTTGTTTTAAAACTTGTTTCATTCCATGAGTATAGGATGTTTCTTTACCATTATCCCCATGATTTACCATTAATGTTGAAACAAGTTTTCTGAGTTGAACTTCTGTGATATTTTTCCATTCAACATTAATCAATTGAGAAAACTTTGAAAATAATGTTAGATTCTTAAATCTAGTTGCATCAGATAACCCACTTATTATCATATCATCATTGAAATCCAACATTAGTTGATAATTAATTTCAGTGAAGGAAGATTTTCTATTTTCAAATAATGATTTAATCCAATGTACTCGTCTATGGATATTTCCACGTTGTTCTGTTTGCTGTGCAACCCGTGCACTTTTTTCTTTTTGTGTTGATGGTTCTCTTGGCATACATAATCTATAATGCAACTTAGTGTTAATAAGAGACTGTAAAGAATCATTGAGATGTTATTGTAGAGTATTAAGGATATTTCAAGCAAGAATTGTTAGATCTAGGTTGAATTTTCTTTGAGCTAAATACATTCAATAATAAAAACACATTACGGAATATTCAAGATTCCATTTTTAATCAAGAATTGAATTCCTTGAATGAAAGAATCATCATCAATAGAGCCATCAGCCCACCAGCCTGCATTATTTTTAATCCAATCAGGAATTTCAGATCCAGAAGTAGAACCTTGTGTAGTAGGAGGAATTTTCAAAATGTCATCTTTAATCAAGAATTGAATTCCTTGAATGAAAGAATCATCATCAATAGAGCCATCAGCCCACCAGCCTGCATTATTTTTAATCCAATCAGGAATAATATTTGTTTTCTCAGGATTTAAAAGAGATTTAGATTTAATTTGAAAATCAGATGTAGAAATAATAAAATTTTCAAAGTTTTCAGAATTTTTACCAGTTAAGATTAATTTAATTTCATATTGCTCGTCAGTTGGAATTAAAATAGATTCTTGATAAATTCCATATGGAGCTAAAATCCCAAGATATGTTTCTCCAACTCCAATATTTGACCAAATTTCATTTCCAGAAGAATCAGTAATGCCATAAACAAACAATAAATCTTCTATGGGATTATTAAATTCATCAAAAAAAGAAAATGTAAATGGTATTTTTTTACCAGATTTTAATTCAGAATCCCAAGAAATATTTCCAATAAAATTATTTTCAAAGAGAAAACTAAGTTTATTCAAATTTATTTTTTCACCAGATAAAATTTCTATTTTAGATATATTTTTATCAAATTCAGAATTAAATTTACTTTTCATCAATAGAAGTTCTTCTTGAGGAACATCTATTCTAATAATATTTTTGTTGGGATTAGAAATATCGAATTTAAAAAAATCATCATCTATTTGTATATCATTAATTGAAATGAGTAAATCATATTCAGGTTTAAAAGATGAAAAATCTTTTTCAAATGAAATTATTTGTTCAATACTAGAATTAGGATCATATTCATTCCAAGCATATGAGATATCATATGAGATTTTATTTAATTTTTCATTATAACTAAAATTAGATATTTCATCATTATGAGATTTTACAGATATTGGAAATTCTTGAGCAGTTGCAGTTTTAATTTGAAATAGTTGTTTTTGAGGAATATGTAAAAAAGTTTCAAAGAGTAAATCTTTTGTTGTCAAAGTTTTAGGATTTGTTGCCCCTACAATGGAAACTTTAACTGTGTATTGTCCACTTTTGTCAAAAATGGGGCCTTTAATCGTAGGAATTGAATCACCTCGAGCATAATAACCTCCAGCTATGGCATGTTTTTCGCCATTGTATATTGTACATTTCCAAAGATCTTTTTCTAGACATCCAGTTGTAGGCTTAATTTTTAAATCCAATTTTCCATCTTCATCAAAAAAATATTCATTGGCTACAAGATTAGTATCTTGGAAAATTTGAACTCTATATGTCACACTTGGGATATTGATATTAGTAACAGTATCAAAAAATCTAATTGATAAATTTACACTATCACTATCACCATAACTAAAATCACCAGGAAAAAGAACTGTACTAACTGCTACTTGTAAACCATCAAGATCAATTGGAGGAGCAAGAGATCCTGAATGATGTTGTGCATATGCAGGAGAAAAGGAAATAATGAATAATCCTGTAAAAATTAGTAAAATAAATTTTAGAATCAATAATTATAGATATTTCAGAGTTCTTAAAATATAATTGCAAATAATCAAGATATAATTTTACGATAAGTATGACCGCACAAATTACAAGAAATTCTTATTGACTTGATAGATGTACGTCCTAAACGAATTCTGGAATTTATTCCAGGAGCAATAAATGATTTACATTTTTTGCAAAAAACCATCCTAAGAGGATAAGGCATTCGAATTTTATATTTAGTACTTATTCTACGCGCAATTGAAGCCTGTCTTTGAGATAATTTTGGATCAGTTCTTGCATTAGTAATTGCACTATCAATTAGAATTTGCATTCTTTCCATTGCAATTTTGTAAACTATTTGCTTCACAATAATTTGTAAAAATGCAGCTAAAAATTAGTTCTGATTATTATAGATAAAATGCAGTCAGCGGGATTCGAACCCGCGTCACAGGGTTGGAAACCCCGAATACTAACCAGGCTATACTATGACTGCGATAAAAGGAAAACTAAATTTCCTACATAAAAATGGTTTTTTCATACTCATAAAGGATTCTAGATGTAACAACATGACCTTCAAATGATTCATCTCCAATAGAGTATAGATCAGTAATTTGATTTTGAATTGAATCAGAAAAATGACCTTTTTGAAATCCACCAAGTACAATACAAGAATTCTCAGAAATTTCTGCTGCAATTTTTTCATATGAACTTAATTGACCTTCAGTAGAAAAACCAATAACTTTAGATGGATTAAGTTCATCTATTAATTCTGAAAAAGTTTGATCTTTAATTTCAAGAAGTAATTCATTATTTGTTAGAATTTTTTTCTCTCGATATAGTTTTTCAATTACACCTTGAAATCTATGATATGATTTTGGAAGACGAACATTTTTTCCAAAATGAATTACTTTATCCTCAATGGTATGAACAAACAGATTTAATTCATTTTTAAGATATAGTGGAATTGTTGTAGCCTCAAGAATTGAAAAATGGACAAGATCTGGACGTCCACGTTTAATTTCATT
>JABGZU010000109.1 GCA_018674605.1 Candidatus Nitrosopumilus sp. | reverse complement strand
GGAGTATCAGTAATCAATGGAATCAATAAAGAAAACCCAAACATAATTCCACTAACATAACTAATATTTTTTAAAATTGGCAATTTACAAGGAATCGGCATAAAAAATAGTTTTTTTTAAATTATTTAGTCTTTGATAATGACAAATTAATTTATATTTTAAAAATCCATATTTGATTGATGAAAACTGAAAAAGAAATAGAAGAATTTCGAAGAGACATAGAACAAAGATTGATTGATGTTTCAAAATTACCTGATCCTATAGGGGCTATGAAATATTATCAAGGTGCACTTCGAACTCTTGAATGGGTAACTACGGGACAGGATATCTGAGTACTATTTTTGAGTAATTCTAAGGGCTATCCCGATTATTAGAAAAATTATCATAAAGTATGATGTCATTACTGTCCATTGTGTAATTGTATCTAACTGCAAATCATTTACTAGTAAAATTGAAAATAATATTGTAAAAATTACACCAATTACTAGCATGATATTTCTAATTATATTTTTTTTATTTAGAAATCCCATAAGGATTATCTGAAATTAAATTATTTATTCCAATGTATTTTCTAATTTACGCCACTACGTCTTTTAATTTCAGGTGTTTTTTCAGTAGTGACATCTTTTTGAAAATTTTCAAGTTTTTGTTGATTTTCTTCAATTTCTTCTTTTGTCCATTCACGTACAAATTCATCTTTAATATCAACAAAATTTTTACATTTTTCACAAAGCCATAATGCATCTCTTTGTTCTGGAAACATAATAGGAAATCGTCTTCCATTACATTCCTTGCATAGTAGTGGCATAATTTTCTGTATTTGTACTTCTATTTGTACTGACATTATTACAAATAATGTTCAAAAAAATAATTTTGTTTGTTAAATACACAGTCTTAATAAAATTAGTCACAATATTCACATTTCAAAAAAGAGTATTTCGTATTTCATTACAAATTGTATAGTATTATGAATTTTTTTAAGATTAAGAATACTAATAGAATAAATTTGATTTAAAAATTAATTGAAAGATCAAAAATCATGGTAATGGTTCATGTCCTCGTTTGTATCCACTCCATTTTCGATATTCATAATCAGTTAAAGGAGTTTCACAACCACATTTACAAAGAGTTTTCATAATTACATTAAGAAAAACAGTGTATTTTTAGATTATCTTTAGAATATACTGACCATTCATTAACAATATTTGAAAAAATAAAATAAAGAAAGATCGCAATTAATTAAAAATTTTAAATTTTTACAACAAAATTATTTTGAATGAATTTTATTTTGTATTTGTGCTAAAATCAATGCAGCTTTATCCTTATTTTCATAAGTATCAACAGTTTCATCCAAGATAGCATCAATTTCATAGCTTTTATCAACTAAAATACTTGCAACATGATCATCCAAAGTTCCATTCCCAATCAAATAATATGCAAAAACAGTATTTTTTTGACCAATTCTATGAAGTCGATCCTCTGCTTGACGATGGATTGCAGGACTCCAATCAAGTTCTGCAAAAATAACATACTTAGCTCGAGTTAAATTAATTCCCACATTTCCTGCACGAATACCTGCAATCATTAATTTGGATTCACCTTTTTGAAATTTATCAATTTGGTCTTGTCTGAGGGTATCAGATTGACCACCAATGATAGAAACAGGGGAAAATTCCTGAAGGCTTTCATGTAATAATTTATGAATTACTTTATGATGACAAAAAACAACAACACTTTCTTCAATTTCCATAATATTTTTTACAAAATTAATCACATGAGGTAATTTTGCAACACCAGCAATTTGTCGTTCACTTTGAATTGCCCTGTGATATGATGCAGATTTTGAAAATTCAGTCTGAGCTACTTTTTGTTCTGCTTCAAGTTTTTTCCAAATTTTATCCAGTTCTTCAAGATAAAAATCAGTGTCAGATGCAATTACTTCTTTATAGCGAACCTTATCTTTAAGTTCCTTTAAAACATCAGATTTTTTTCGACGAAGCATAACATGTTTTTGTAATTCATTTCTAAGAGAAGCTCGTTTATTTTCTAAAACTATAGCTTTGCCTTTATCATTCATATAACAAAAGTATTCACAAAATTCCTTAAAG
>JABGZU010000116.1 GCA_018674605.1 Candidatus Nitrosopumilus sp. | reverse complement strand
GCTTTTTCTGAATACATGAATGCACAAGTGATCAGTTCAGAAGCCAAAGAAATCAATATTTCTATCACCGAAACTGATATTGGGGTATTATACATAATTCAGCATGAACTTCTAAATGCTTCAAATGTAAGTTTTGCAGGTGTAATTGTTAAACATCCATTAACTAATGAATGCTGGATGAAAATTAATTCTAGTACAAAACCATTAACTGAAGTTAAAAAATCAGCAGAATCTGCAATAAAAATGGCTGAAGAGTTTAAAGAATTATTTAATTCAAAATTAAGGTAAATTAGATTGAAATTTTGCCCCAAATGTGAGGTTAAACTAAAAAAAGGTAATTCTGGTCTTGAATGCTCAAAATGTGGTTATATTGAAGGAGAAAAAACAACAAAAAAGAAAAAAATTGTTGCTGAAGAAGAACCAGACTTTTCACTTCTTGCTTTTGAAGGAAATGAAGGTGAAGATACTAATCCTACGGTAAAAATAGATTGTGAAAAATGTGGTCATGATGAAGCAGTAGCTTGGATGTTTCAAACTAGAAGTGCAGATGAACCAACAACTAGATTTTATCGTTGTCAAAAATGTAAATACACTTGGCGTGATTACACATAAGGTTTAACTTGAACTTATAGACAAGAAAATTAAATTGACTTTTGCAGCAAAAACAAGTGGTTCTGATGATCTTAAAGCTATCATCTCTGCAATATCTACATTAGTTGAAGAAGCAACTTTTGTTGCAACAGCTGAAGGAATTACTTTTAGAGGAATGGATCCATCTCATGTGGCTTTAATTGATATATCTTGGCCAAACTCTGCATTTGAAAAATATGAATGTGATAGTGATATTAAATTTGGAGTTAGAATAGATGAATTTTCAAAACTTATCAAACGTGCAGACAAAAAAGATAGTATTGAAATTAGTATTTCTGAAGAAAAACTATTACTTGTGACCGTTGGAAAAAATAAAAAATACAAAATCCGTTTAATTGAAAGTTCTGCAACTGATACACCATTACCAAAAATTCCATATGATTCAAAAATTATTCTAACTTCTTCGAAATTCGACAAAATACTTGGTGATGTTCAAGTTGTATCTGATTATTTGACTATCAATACATCTGATTCCAAGGGAGATTTTTCAGGAAAAGGTGATTCTGGTGAAGTAATAATTGATCTTGATACTGATACTGAAGATATTGAAGAAATCTCTTCAAAAACTGATAGTACTGGTACTTACAGTCTAGAATATCTTAATCCTGTAGTTAAAGCAGTAGGCAGTAATGCAGGATTTATCACATGTGAATTTTCAAGTGCAAAACCACTTAGAATTGAATTTAAGGTAGCAAATATTGGTAGAATTCATTTTTATCTTGCTCCACGTGTGGAAAGTTAAAGCATTTAAAGATTAGATTATTCAGATACTTTGAATTGAAACTTGTTTTAAAATATGGTGGAACTTCTATTTCTAACACAAAGGATATTCAATTAGTAGCTAAACATGTTATTGAATTATCTAAGAAACATCAAATTGCATTAGTTTGTTCTGCAATTAGTGGAACTACTGATGATCTCATAGAAATATCTGAGTCAATTAAAAAAGAAAATAAATCTAAAGCAGAACAACTTGCATCAAAAATCACTAATAGACATAAACAATTAGCAAAACAAACAATCAAAAAATCTATTGGTCAAAAAAAATTATTAGTAAAATTAAATGAAGATTTTACAGAACTTCTTGCTTTGATAGATGGTTTAGTTTTGTTAGGAGAAGTAACCTCAAGATCAATGGATTATTTAATTTCATTTGGTGAAAGATTATCTGTAAAATTAATTTCAGCAGCAATAATTGATTTAGGAAAAAAATCAATTCCTTTGACTGGTAAGGAAATAGGTATTATTACTGATTCTAATTTCGGTGAATCAAAACCCCTTATGGATACAACTAGATTGAGAGTATCAAAAAATATTGATGTATTATTTTCCAAGAAAACAATTCCTGTAATAGGCGGATTTGCAGGTGCAGATCAACACGGACATACAACTACGTTTGGCAGAGGAGGTTCTGATTATTCTGCAACAATTATTGGTTCTTGTATAAAGGCAGATGAAATTTGGTTAATGAGTGATGTTGATGGACTTATGACTGCAGATCCAAAAATTGTCAAAAATGCAAAATTACTCAAAGAAGTATCTTATGTTGAAGCAATTGAAATGGCTTTGTTTGGTGCAAAACAAATTCATCCAAGAACATTTGAGCCTTTATTGTCTAAAAAAATACCAATAAAAATTAGAAATTCTTTTAGTACAAATAATGAGGGGACTTT
>JABGZU010000115.1 GCA_018674605.1 Candidatus Nitrosopumilus sp. | reverse complement strand
GATTCACAAAGTGGGACTGGAGGAGATTTACTTCACATTGAAAAAGAATTAAAAAATGAATCAGAATTTCTACTATGGTTTGTAGATAACCTATGTGCAATAGATGTAAAAAAGATGAAAACAATATTCAAAGAGAAAAAGAGTTCAGCATGTATTGCCACTAGAACACAAAGAAAAGAAGAAACAGGTTTTGCATCTGTAGAAGATGGAATAATTAAAGAATTCAAAGAAAAACCAATTATGAAATTACAACTATCAGAATGTCTTGGAATTTACATGCTTGGAAAAGAAATTATTCAAAAAATAAAAAATAAAAAGCAAAAACAAGTTAATTTATCATATGATATTTTACAACAATTATCTAAAGAAGATAAAGTAAGCGCTTACGATATTGCAAAAAGAGAATGGATAGATGCTGAATCACCCATGGTTTTAGAAAGAAACGAGAAAACAGTTACAAAAATTATAAAACAGATGGGATTGTAGATTTTTTTTCAAATTCAGATATCTTATCTTCAAATTGAAAAGTCTGAGATATATCATCTAAACCTTCTAAGAGAATTTTTTTCTTATGAGAATTAATTTCAAAATGAATATTTTCTGAAGGAGTTTTAATAATTTGATTATTCAAATCAACTTCAATGACATTAGTTTCTTGTAGTAATTTTTCTACTATTTTTGATTCCAATGAAATTGGTAATAGTCCATTTTTGAAACAATTACTAAAGAAAATATCTGCAAAAGATGAAGAAATAATTACAGAAAAGCCATAATCATCCAATGCCCAAACTGCATGTTCTCTACTAGAACCACATCCAAAATTATCACCTGCTACTAAAATTTGAGACCCATCATATTTTGAATCATTTAAGATAAAATCAGATTTAATATTTTCATTTTCATCATATCTCCAATTGAAAAATAAAAATTTTCCAAATCCAGATTTTTGAACTAATTTCAAAAATTGTTTGGGTATTATTTGATCAGTATCAATATTTACCTTATCTAGAGGAGTCACAATACTTTTCACATTTTCAAAAGGCTTCATTTTAGTTCAAATCCAATTTCCTAACATCTACAAAATGACCATGAATTGCTGCAGCAGCAGCCATTACAGGACTAACCAAATGAGTTCTACCACCGTTACCTTGTCTACCTTCAAAATTTCTGTTTGACGTACTAGCACATCGTTCACCAGGAGATAAAATATCAGGATTCATTCCCAAACACATGCTACATCCAGCTTCTCTCCATTCAAAATTAGCTTCAATGAAAATTTTATCTAAACCCATTTCTTCAGCTTGTTTTTTTACCATTTGAGAACCAGGAACTACCATAGCATCTACAGTGGATGTAACTTTTTGTCCTTTAATTATTTTAGATGCTTCAATAAGATCTTCTAATCGGGCATTAGTGCATGATCCAATAAACACTCTATCAATTTTAATATCTTCAATCATAGTTCCAGATTCAAGAGCCATGTATTCAAGGGCTTTTTCAGCACCTTTCTTTTGATTAGAATCACCATTAGAAAATTCATCAGGAGAAGGAATTGGTTCATCTACATCACAAGTCATTCCAGGATTCGTACCCCAACTTACTTGAGGAGCAATATCATCAATATTCAAAATAAAGGTTTTATCAAATTTAGCATCAGAATCAGTTTTCAGATTATCTTTCCACGAATCTACAAGAGACTCATAATTTTTTGGAGTGTATTCTCTATTGCGTAAATAATCAAAAGTTTTTTCATCAGGTGCAATTAATCCAGCACGAGCTCCTCCCTCTATGGACATATTACAAATAGTCATTCTTTGATCCATAGAAAGATCAGTTATTCCTTCTCCACGATATTCAATAACAGTACCAGTTCCACCAGCAGTTCCAATATTTTTGATTATTGAAAGAATGATATCTTTAGCAGTTACAGCATGAGTATTCTTTCTTTTTCCTTCCACCCTAACTTCAAATGTTTTTGGTTTTTCTAACCACAATGTTTGTGATGCTAAAACATGTTCAACTTCACTAGTTCCAATTCCCAATGCTAATGCACCAAAAGCACCATGAGTTGAAGTATGACTGTCACCACAAACAATTGTAGAACCAGGCAGGGTTATTCCCAATTGAGGACCAATCACATGAACAATACCCTGATTTGGACTGTTAATATCAAATAATTTAATTCCAAAATCTTTGCAATTATTTTCAAGTGTCTTAATTTGAACAGCAGAAGTTTGGTCCAATATTGGAAGTGAACGATCACTAGTTGGGACATTATGGTCCATTGTTGCAATTGTTAAATCAGGACGTCTAACTTTTCGATTATTCATACGTAATCCATCAAAAGCTTGAGGAGATGTTACCTCATGTACAAGATGTCTATCAATGTAAATTAAATCAGGAGAATTTTGTTTTTCAACAACAATATGAGATTCCCAAATTTTTTCAAAAAGTGTTTTTCCCATTTTAATCCTGATCTGGTTTATACTTGAATAATCCACCTGCTGCAATTATTTTTCCAATAATTTCAGAGAAAGGTTTCATTTTGTATATTTGATTTTTTGTAACATTTTTTATTTCATTTGTTGAAATATCAATATCAATTTCATCACCTTCAGAAATTCCATCATATGCATCTTGATCAATTTCAATAGGCAACAAAAATGCACCATCTACAGAATTTCTATAGAAAATTCTTGCAAAAGATAAAGCAAGAATGGCTTTTACTCCAGAATGAGATAATGCAATTGGAGCATGTTCACGAGATGAACCACATCCAAAATTCTTTCCAGATAAAATAAAATCACCTTCTTTTACTTTTGTGTGAAAATCAGGATCCAATCCCTCCATAGCATGTGTTGCAAGTTCTGCATAATC
>JABGZU010000124.1 GCA_018674605.1 Candidatus Nitrosopumilus sp. | reverse complement strand
TTTGTTTCGATTGTAAATCCTACATTTCTTATGCTTGCTTGTTCATTGTTTGTTTTTGCTTCTTCTAAATTTTCTGAATCAATTCCATTTTGTGCATCATAACATGATTTGATGAAATTTTGTTGATAGTCTTTTGGCATAAATAGAAATGTTCCACCTACAATTACAATTTCCATTTTAGATGGATCATGTCCAAACGCAATTAGTTTTTCAATTTTTGATTTAATCTGTAATTTAGGATCAAATTCACTTGCAATTGCATTTAGTGATGATGGTTCTTTTCCTGTATAGCTATTTGGAGAATTAAATTCAATTCCACCTGGACAATATGTGCATCTCCCATGTGGACATGCATATGGTTTTGGCATTAATGCTACTACTGATACACCTGATGCTGTTTTAGCTGGTTTTCTTATCAATACTTTTTTTAATTTATCAAAATCTGAATCCCTTACCATTGATAGAATTTCATAATTTTTGGGAATTCTTTCTAGTGCATATTTTGTACAAATTTTTATTATTTCTTCTTTAACTTGTTTTTTACTTGGTTGATTTATTGTTAGAAGATTTTGAGTGATCTCCCTACATGCTTTAGATAATGCAGGATCTAACTTATTCATAATCATTATTCATCTGACACTGTTAAAATTTATTCTGATTTTTGTTCAGATTTTATTTCTGATGTTCCGCCGCCACTTTTTTGCTCTTTTCTATATTCAATTTTTAACCAAATTGGAGTGATGATAGTTGTTACTACTACCATAATTATGATTGTAGAGTATACTTCAGATGTAAGCACTCCAGCTGTTACTCCAACTCCTGCTACAATTAATCCTACTTCTCCTCTTGAAATCATTCCAATTCCTACACGCATTCCTTTTTGCTTGCTTTTCAAAAAATACATTGCAGGAAGACCACATCCAAATAATTTTGTTGCAACTGCAACTACAACGATTACTCCACTTAATATCAAAATATTCAAATCAACTGCCCTTAGGTCTACTTGTGCACCAATTATTGCAAAAAATAGCGGTGCAAAAATTAATCCAATTTTTCCAATATATCTTTCTATTTTATCAAATACCTTAGTTGTTGATAATGCCATTCCGACTGCAAATGCTCCTACGATTGGTGATAACCCTATGGAGCCTGCAAGGGCTGCTGCACCAAAGAACGCTGCAGTAGCTATTCCTTCTACACTTCCTTTTGCTTTCCATAATCTTGGTGTGATTATTTTTGGTATTACTACAACTGCAACTACTAACATTATTGCAAAGAACCCTAATACTTTCAAAATTGTAATTGTGATTTCTGTAATGTCTATGTTATCTACTCCTCCATCTGATCCTGCAATGGATGTTACTACTGATAAAACTGCAATTGCTAGTATGTCATCTACAATCGCTGCACCTATGATCAGTCTTGCTTCTGGAGTTTTAATTTTCCCAAATTCACTTAGAACTTGAATTGAAATTGCAATACTTGTTGCTGTCAGTGCCGTTGCAATAAGCATTGATTGTAATGCATCAAATCCAAATAATTGGAAAACTGTGAGTCCTACAAAGAATGGGATTACTACTCCTAATGTGCCAACTACAAATGCTGCTTTTCCTCCTTTGAGAAATTCTTTTGGTGTCATTTCAAGTCCTGCCATGAATAAAATTACAATTGCTCCCATCTCTCCTAGTATTCTGATTTCATCATTAATTTGCAACAATTGTTTTCCATCAACTATTTGTAATCCTCCTAATGCAAATGGCCCTACAATCATTCCTGCAATTAATTCACCTAACACAATTGGAAGTTTTAATCTAAGGAAAAGTTCTGCCATTAATTTAGCTGCAAAAAGAAGTATTCCTACTCCGATAATTGTTTCAATAAAATGTGCTTCACTCATTACTCTCTGATAAAGTCATAAAATTCTGTAATATAAGATGATATTGAGTTGAGAATTATTTTGCTATTACTAATCTAAGCAATTTTTACAGAGTTTACTGTAACTCCTTTTTTTGAAACTATCTGTCCTATTTGTTGACTTTTGATCTTGTGTTTTTTGAAAATTGATATTATTTTTGTTGCCTGTGATTTTGGTGCAACTACACAAAATCCTACTCCCATGTTGAAAGTTTTGTACATTTCTTCTGCTTTTACTCCTTGCTCTTGTATTAATCCCATAATTGGTGGTATTTTTGGAAGTGAATCTATCTCATAACCTATGTTTTTGAGACGTAATAATTTTGTAAATGAGCCTCCAGTTATGTGGGCTAAACCATTCACTTTACATTTTTGGTTAACCTCAAGTACTGGATTTGTATAAATTTCTGTAGGCGTTAGTAATGCATTTCCTATCTTTCCAACTCCTTTGACTTTGTCTTTAATTGAATATTTTGTTAACAAAGCTTTTCTTGCAAGTGAATATCCGTTTGAATGAATTCCTGAACTATTCACACCAATAATTACATCTCCTGTTTTAATTTTATTTCCTAAAACTATTTCTTTTTTCTCTACTAATCCTACTACCATTCCTGCTAAATCAAATGCAAATCCTTTACCTTCTATTACATCTGGCATGATTGCAGTTTCTCCACCTACAATTGGCATTGCAGATTTTTTTGCACCTGTAACTAATCCTTCTACAATTTTTTTAAATATTGGTACGTCATTTTTGTTTGCTGCAATATAATCTACAAATGATATTGGTGTTGCACCAATACAAATTATGTCATTTACATTCATTGCAATACAATCAATTCCAATGGTGTTGTATTTTTTCATCATGTTTGCAATTACTACTTTAGTTCCTACACCATCTGTGTGTGTTGCTAACATTTTCCCACCTGGAATTTCTACAATTCCTGCATAATGCCCAAATCCGTGAGCTATCTTTGCCTTTTTTTGAAGTTTATGGGTTGATGCAATTAATTTCCCAATTGCTTTTTGGCTTTGTTTAATTTTTGAAATATCTACTCCTGCTTTTTTGTATGTTAAAGCCATAATTTGTTGCGCATTTATTCTGAATAAAAGAATTTGCCTATTGCTTCGATCACATGTACATTCCAGATATCTCTTCTCTATGTTTTACATATTTTTGAGATAATTCACTAAATTCTGAATGAATTCTATCTTTTTCCTTTTCTAACTCTGATGTATCAATTTCCATTTCGTAAAACCTGTTTAATGCTTCAATTAGGGTTATTGTTGCTACTGAATCTGGCTTTGTTTTGTCTGCTTTTACCAATAATGTTAATCCCTGAATTGGTCTTACTAGACATTCATTTAATATCCCCCCTGGAATTCCTGTGATAAATCCTTGAGGAATTAAACTGATGTCTTTATCTGCCATTATTCTAACCAAGTCTTCTTCTGCTGCACAATATGCTTTATCGTCATGTTCAGTACTTGCAACTCCATCTAAAATTACAATTTCTTTAGATCCGTTATCTTCTGCCCAATCTAAAATTGAGTCTACTAATGAATACAATCCTTTCATTCGTAATGTTATTTCACAAATTATTGCACAAATTGTTCCTTCTGGGTTTGTGTAAAATCTAAAAGGATGACGTAATCTTCCTCTCATGAAAACCGTTGATGGTGGAAGATACTTTGATCTCATTACTGCTATCTCTGTCATTTTTAATTCTGTAATCATATGATTGATTGCCAGTGGACCTACTAAACCTGCACCAACAAATCCTGCAAAAACTATTGGATTGTTTAATTTTATTTCTTTGATTGAAAACACTTCAGCTTCTGGAAATTCTTTTTTCACAGTTTGCCTCGATGTATTCTATCTAATTACCTTTTTGCATGAATAGATTTAACATCAATCTTCCTTTGTCTGTAATTGTATAAATTACATTTGGGCCTACTGGTTCTTTTTCAATAAAATTATAATTTACACATAGATGCAGGTAATTCAAAAATGATCTTTTCATTCTAATTTTTGATTTTGAATATAGACATGAAAATGTCATTGGATTTCCTTTGAGTTGATATAATAATTTTAACAAAGATAACGTGCTGAAATCTCTGGTTCTTGCTTTTACTGCATCTAAAACTTGCTCTTCTCTTTCTATGATAAAGTCTTCAAATTGATCTGCCACTTCTAGTGGAACGTATGTTAGTCTTGCTTTCATTATACTGTATAGTACGGTACATTACCTTATTAGTCTTTGACTTGTTTATTATTCATCTTTCTAAGTAGTTTTTTTACACCTGATTTTATTATTTTTGGATTGTATGATTGGGACTATTTTTTCATATGTTGTTTCTTTTTTTTGAACTTAGTTTGAATTGGTATTTTTGTAAAAATATGGTGAATCATCTCTTTTAAACCCCAATTACATCAAATCAGATTATGGAGATTGTCCTAAGTTCTGTTTTATTGATAATTGGATTGCTGATGTTGTGTTTTGGTGGAAATTGGTTAGTTAGTGGTGGTGTTGCAATTGCAAAAAAATTTCGTATAAGTAATCTTGTAATTGGTATGACTATTGTTGCATATGGTACATCTACTCCTGAACTTGCAGCAAGTATTGCAGCTGCTGGTGATCATAGTGCAATAATTTTGGGAAATATTATTGGAAGTAATATTGCTAATGTTGGAATG
>JABGZU010000114.1 GCA_018674605.1 Candidatus Nitrosopumilus sp. | reverse complement strand
TTAGGAAGTTTCAATCTTACTGATTTACCACCAGCTCCAAGAGGAGTCCCACAAATAGAAGTTAAATTTGATATTGATGCAAATGGAATTATTAATGTTACCGCAAAAGATCTTGGTACACAAAAAGAAGCAAAAATTACTATTGAATCTAATTCAAAATTATCTCCAGAAGAAATTGAAAAATTAAAAGAGGATGCTGAAAAGTTTTCTGATGAAGATAAAGTAAAAAAGGAAAAAATTGATCTTAAAAATGAAGCAGAGAGTTATATCTATACTACTGAAAAATTAGTAAATCATGATTTAAAAGATAAAATTTCACAAGAACAAGGAATTAAAATTACTGATGCAGTAAAAGAAGTGAAAGAAGTTTTAGATAAAGAACCATCTGAATTAAAACCTAAACTTGAAGCACTTCAGTCTTTGGTTAATGAAGTAACCACAGAATTATACAAAAATGCTACTCCTCCTCCAGGTGCAGATGGACAACAAGGTGCAGATGGACAAACTACTAAATCCGATTCAACTGATGATACAAAAACTAACTAATTTCTCAAATTCAATCATTTATAGTGTAATTATGATGAGGAAATAACTCATGAGTGCAAAACGTGATTATTATGAAGTTTTAGGAGTTTCTAAAACCTCTTCTCCAGATGAAATTAAAAACCAGTATCGAAAATTAGCATTAAAATTTCATCCTGATCGTAATCAATCTGCAGATGCTGGAGAGCATTTCAAAGAAATTTCTGAGGCATATGCCATTCTTTCAGATTCTGAAAAAAAACAAACCTATGATCAACATGGACATGCTGGAGTTGATGGTCGATATAGCAATGATGATATTTTTCAAGGTCGTGGTGGTGGAGGATTTAATGATATTTTTGAATCCATTTTTGGTCGTGGTGATGGAGGTTTTACTCAACAACAACGTGGATCTGATCTTCTTTACCAAACAACTGTAACCTTAGAAGACGTGCTACATGGAAAAAAAATGGAAATTAATTTACAAAAACAGATTAAATGTAATAATTGTCAGGGTTCTGGTTGTAAACCTGGTACTAATAAAAAAACATGTACAACATGCAATGGTCAGGGAGAAGTAAGACAAACTCGTAATATGGGGTTTGCTTCATTTGTAACTGCTGCACCATGTCCTACTTGCCAAGGTCAAGGTTCTATGATAGAAACACCGTGTGGTAATTGTAATGGACAAGGACGAATTAAAGGAACTAAAAAAGTTGACTTTGAAATTCCACCTGGAATAGATTCTGGTGATTATGTTGTTTCTAATGAAGGTAATGAAATTCCTGATGGAGTAAATGGAGATTTAGTAATACGTGTTAAAGTACAACCTCATAGATTTTTCAATAGAGATGGAAAAGATATTTTTTATGATCAAGATATCTCTATGATTGATGCTGCATTAGGTCGTGAAATCAGTGTTCCAACTTTACAAGGAAATGAAAAAATCAAAGTTGAATCTGGTAGTCAACCAAATACAATAATAAAACTAAAAGGAAAAGGAGTTTCTCATATTAATTCAAGAGGAACAGGAGATCAGTATGTTCGAATGGTTGTAAATATTCCTAAAAAACTTAGTAAACATCAAAAAAATCTCTTAGATGAATTTCAAAAAACTTTTGATTAGTTGATAGTAATGAAAATTGCATTAGATGTTGATGGCGTTCTTGCAGATGTAATAATATCCTGGTTAAATTATAGTAACTCCATTAGACCTCATATTTCTAAAAATCAAGTAACTGATTGGGAATTTTGGAAAAAATTTGATATTAACCCCTTTGATTTTTATTCAGAATTAAGTTATTGTTGGAAAAACTGGCAATCTATTCCTACTACACAAGAAAATTTATCAGATATAACAAAAGATCTTTCAATTTTTGGTCAAATAGATATTGTAACTGCTAGAGAACGTTCCACTGATATTTTTGTAAAGAGTTGGTTAAAACATCATAATATTGTATATGATAATTATGTGTCAGTAATTGATGGTCCAATGAAATCTGATTTAGATTATGATGTATTTATTGATGATTCACCTTTGAATGCATTAAAATTTCTTGAAAATAATAAAAAAGTAATTTTATACTCTCAACCTTGGAATCAACATATTTCCAATCCCAATTTACATAGAATTTCAAATCTGGTGGAAGCAATTAAAAAAATTAAATCAAATTAGTTTTTTATTAATTTCCTGAGATTTACTTCATGTCCATTTCTAATATGTGATACATGATTTGTTTGTATTATCTCTGCAATTTTATCTTCCGTGAAAAATTTAATGTTATAACATCCAACTACTTTTTTACAACTTATACAATAAACTTCTCTAAATTCCATTTTATCACTTGGTTAATTTGATGTTGTTATTTTGTTGTATAATAAAGAAACTTATCTCAGAATTTAAAAATTCACGGTGCGGGAATCACCCAGCCTGGTCAACGGTGTAAGGTTCAGATCCTTATCTTTTAGGAGTTCGTGGGTTCAAATCCCACTTTCCGCATTTTTATTAATTACTTTCTATTTTCTTTTTAATATTTTTTAAAAGAAGATTATTAATTATTTCTCCAGATACTTTACCTCTTAATTCCTTCATTACAATTCCCATTAACGGTCCAATTGCCCTTTCTTTTTGATTTTTAATAATTTCTTGATTTTTATCTACTATATCTTTGATAATTTTATCTAAATCTTCTTCACTAATAGATTTAATTGAAGTATTTTTCATAGCTTCTTCTATATTTTTTGATTTTTTAGACATTATATTTTCAAATATTATTTCAATTGATTCTTTTGCAATTTTCCTTTTTTCTAATAATTCAAATAATTTGAATATGTCTTTATTTTTTAATAAATTTGAATCTAATCCTTTTCTTTCCAAATTTGTAATTGTTGAACAAAGAATTGATGCAACAAATGTTGGATTAGTTTTTATTTTTTCAATTATATTTTCAAATAATTCAATATGTTTAGAATCAAAAATTTGTTCTGCAAGCTGTAAATTTATCTTATATTTTATTTCTATATCTTTGATTGAATCATCCCATAATTTTGGAATATTTTGTTCTGCCTCTGTTAATTCTTTTTTGCTGATAATTACTGGAGGGATATCTGTTTCTGGATACATTCTTGCAGCTCCTGGTCTTGGTCTAAGAAATTTTGTTTCACCTGATTGAGTAGCTAATCTTGTATCTATTGGTATGCCATGATTTTTGATATGTTCTATTCTTAAGATAATTTGATCAATAACTGTATGGATTTTTTCTTTAGGAGATGCTAAAATCAAAAATGCATCATTTTCATTAATTTTTAATAAATTCTTTAATTCTTCTAAATCTGATTTTTCTATTCCATAATTTGGTAATTCATCTGAATGAAAAACCCCTCCAATCCCAAAAAATCTTACTAGTTCTGCCACCTCTTTTCCTAATCTGATACCTTCATACGGTAAATATCCAAACATTCCAGCCATATTTTTGAATGATATGGCTATAATTCTCTGATCTTTCTTTATTGCATTCTGAATAATTTTTGATTTACATTTTGAAAACAATTCTGTAATGTCTTTTTTATCCTCATCGTCATATGTCCAATCCCTTTCTTGTATTTTTTTTGAAATTTTTAATAATCCATGTTGTCTTTTTGCTTCATATTCTACAACTTTTTCTAATTGATCTAATTGTTGTACTCCTTTAACTTCAATTACAACTCCTCCTCCGTCTTTAATTGATACATTTACATCTTGTCGAATTGATCCTAATCCTCTTTTTACTTTTTTTGTACTTCTCAAAATTCTTCCTAGTGATAATGCAATTTTTTTAATTTCTGTTGAATTTACTTCGAAAGGATCTGTTGCAATTTCAACTAGTGGTACACCTAAACGCTCTAATCCAAATTTTCTAACATTACCTTCTTCTCCTAAAATTTTTGCAGCATCTTCTTCTAAACAGATTGATTGAATTCCAATTTTTGTTTCTCCAGCATTATAAAATCCACCTTGTGAAATTAACATGGTACGTTGAAATCCCGTTGTATTTGAACCATCAATTACCGTTTTTCTCATAGGATAAATTTCACTGAAAATATTTGATTTTAATGCAGAAGAAATGATTAATGCAATTTTTTTTGCATCTTCATCTAATTCATGTGGTGGCTCTTCATCTTGTTCAACTAAACAACTACTTTCTTCATTTGCATAATACATGATGGTTTTTGATTTTGTACTTTCAAATAGAGCAGCTGGATCAAATTCACCTAATTCACTTTTAGAAGCTCGTAATTTTCTTTGAAATTTGATTGAGTAATCATCTGATTCGATAGGAGTGCAATTACAGAATAATTTTTTTTTAGTTTCAAGCTGTTGATGAATTTCTAAGCCTACTTTCACGCCTACATCTTTTATTGAAAATTTTTCCATATCGTTATCTTGTCATGTTGTAAATTCTGATGCAATTTGATTAAGCATATTTTCTTTAATTTCATCATATTTTTCAGTATTTCCTGTTACCCACATTGCTTTAACTAATGCAACTTCCGGAATCATATCTTCAAGTGGAATAATTCCTAAATTTAAGAGATCTCTGCCACTTTCGTAAACTGTCATTCTTATTCTACCATCAATACATTGTGAAGTCATTCCCATGAAAATTCCTTTTTTGTTTGCCATTTTTATTATTGGATACATATTTTTCCCAATATGTCCTAGTCCTGTACCTTCAAAAATTATTGCTTTGTACCCTGAATCTATTATGTTTTTTAACAAATCTGGATCATATCCTGGATAATATTTTACTAGAGCGACTTTTTCATTTATTTTTATTTTTGGATTAAATTTATCTATTGCAAAAAAATCTGTTTTAATATTTTTATGAACTTCCTCATTTATAATTAAAAATGCTGGATCATTACCAACTGTTTGAAATGCTCCTCTTTTACTAGTATGATTTTTTCTTACACGTGTACCAATATGACATGAAATCGTTTCATCATTTTCATCTTGATGCATTGTTATGTAAATTCCATTTGTTTTTGATTTGGTAAGGAGTTTTACTGCTCCCATTAAATTTAGTGCTGCATCTGATGATGCACGATCTGATGATCTTTGTGATCCAACTAATGCTATTGGTATTGGAAAACCTGCTAGTGAAAAAGAAAGATACGCTGATGTGTAATGCATAGTATCTGTTCCGTGAGCAATAATTATTCCTGAGTAATCTGATTTACTGTATTCTTTTATTGTTTCAGCAATTTTTAACCAATGTTCAGGCATAATATTTTCTGAATATTCTGAAAATAGTACTTTTGTGTCAATGTTTGCAATTTTACTAAGTTCTGGAACTGATGAATTTAATTCCTCAGCTGTTAATACTGGTGTAACTGCACCTGTTCTGTAATCAATTTTACTTGCAATTGTACCTCCAGT
>JABGZU010000058.1 GCA_018674605.1 Candidatus Nitrosopumilus sp. | reverse complement strand
TAGGAAAAATTGCCCTCCTGACATCGCAGTATTCTCACCACTGATGTTTTTTGCAATAATTCCTATTTTTAGAAACGTATTTTCTGGCTGTGTCTCTTTATCTCCTTCATGTGTTCCTTCAAATGTAATTACATATTCTACAGGTCCTACCATTACTGTTTCACCTGCATTTACTTCAATGAAATTTGTTTGATATTGCATGTACATGAAATTGGCAAGTAACATTGAACCAATTATTGCTCCAATTACTATTACTAGTCCCATTCGTGCCATGAAATTTCCATCTTTTTTTGATATATAGTTGCAACGTAATTTCTAAAATATCTAATTTCAGTTTTTTAATTCATCATACTCTAATTGTATCTCCATAGATGGGGGGTATTTTTCAAATTTAGACCCTAACTACAAAATATTGCCTAATTCTTTACTCGTCAATAGTCTGTATTTTTTATTTTTGATGTCTTTTTTCTTTCAAATGGTGTGATTTTTTTGCTGTTTTTTGGACAAATTTGCGTTATTTTGGGGGGTTTAGCTTTTACGCCTAACTATCAAAGATCCCCTATCTCTTGATGGGCAACCTTGGGGGAATTACCCTTGCCTTTTGCCCCTAGTCATGAGTGTTCAACCCCCCACCAAAATGACCATTTCTCAAAATTTCATCTAGTGCCTAATTGGTCTTTTTCCTATAGGGGGTTTAACATCTAGGCATAATTCTAAAAAATGGCCATTTTTGACATTTTTTGTTTTTGGATTTATCAAAAAATCATTTTATTTTGTAATTCTTCAAATTAATGTAAAATAGATTTTTTATCATTACCTATTTGACATGTTGTTGAATTGTTTCTTTATGTGATGTATGTTTTGGATCAATACTCCTCTATTCTTTGAGATATTATTTGGTCTTCTGTATTGTTTACTATGATTTTTAGAGTTTTTTTAAAACGTCTTGAGCAAAAATCTTGAAGTTTTCTCATGTTTTTCTGATACACTATCTATTGCGTCAAACATTGCCTGTTGATTGATATTTTCTTTATCATCTAATACGACAAAAACTGAAATTTTTTGCTTTCCATCCTCTACAATTATTTTACTAATAGCTTCAATTGAATTACAAAATTCTAATATTTTATTTGCAAATTTTGCTTTTTCTTCTTCATTAAATCCACGGTATCTAATAATTTGATTATTTTTTAGAGGTATTTTGGCACCAATTACTAAAATTCCTTGCTGTGCTTTTGGTTCAAAAATATCAATTGGTATTCCATACGGTCCTGCATGTTTTACTAGAACTTGAAACGTATTTTCTGTGGATTTTACTCCTTCAAAAGACATACTTTCATGAATTAACCATCTTTCCACACTATCTCGCATTCTTGATGTTGCCATGATTAAACATTCTAAATCCGTCCTATATGACTCCATCAATGGAATTATTGGTCTGAATTTATAATGTTTCTAAATTCGAATTTAGAAATAATAGAAATTTACCCTTGGAAAACCAATTGAAAATATTTTAGATGTTCACATTAAATCCAGGATCCAATGTACTTACTTCTGCTGCAAGAACAATGTTAAGAATAACTCCAAGCACCATCATTATGATTCCAACATAGATGCAATTTTTTGCTTTATCTGAATCATCTTTTCTTATGATTATGTATGCTATAATTCCTCCAATCATTCCAAAAAATATTGGAAGCAAAAACCACATGTTACTTCTAGTTTTTTCTGGATATGACATGTTAGTTTACAATTATTTTGCTGTTATTACTTTTTTCTGTAATTGTGTAATTTCAATTTCTACTGTTTCTAAAGGATCTTCTACTTGATTACGCTTAATTGAGAACATTTTTGGTTTTTCAAAATCATCTGTACAATCTGGACATGCATAAACTAGTACTCTATGCTCGTTTGGTGCTTTTGGGTTAGATAGCCTTGGATAGTATACTAATCTAGCACTACAATCCACACAATATCTATTGGTTCTTCTAGTTCTAACCAATGTAAATCTCCTGCATTCTTCTTTGTATTAGATCGTCTATTAGATCTATGTTGTCTAATTGAGTACACCAATTACTAACAACCGATCAATATTTCTAAATTCGAATTTAGAAATAAATTTGATCTTATTTTGATATATTCATTCAAGTTTGTACGATTAATGTTTCAAAACTCGAATTTAGAAATAAAGAAGCGCCTCCCACCAGACTTGAACTGGTGACCAACCGGTTAACAGCCGGTTGCTCTACCACGCTGAGCTAGGGAGGCACAAAAGTTTACTTTCTCAAAAGTGATTTAATCTTTCCGCCTACTATGATTATAGTAAATTCATAAAACTAATTGTTGAATTTTGAAAAAAATTCTTTAATTTCTTTAGAGCGACTTTCAACTAACCCTACAATTTCTATGTGCTCTTCTCCTGTGGGGTCTCTTTTTTGTGAATATTGAAATGCACTAAGTATTGAACCTACTAACTCTCCTACAAAAAATCCGCATAGAAAATCACCTACATTTTCACAATCCCATATGTCTCCAACTGTTGGTGAAACCCCTGCAGACTTGTATGCTTCAAGAGTTTTGTCTATAAATTCAGTTGTTGTTTTTACAAATTCAGGATCGATGTTCATTATCTAATTTGAATATCTTATTTTTCTAAACCTTTTTTCTTATCAAACACATAGATACCATCTAAGAATACCCTGTGATCTTTGTTTTTTACCTTGGTTTTTAATTCAATATTTGCTGCAGTTTGTGTAATGTCTGTCCAAACTTCTCCAGTTAAGATTACATCTTCACCTTTTGGAGTGACTTTAGTATTACCCACAATGTTTGTAATTCTTGGTGCACGTTCACCTTGAAAGTTTTCAATTATGATATTTTTATTATCTACTTTTACTGTAATTGGAAAGTGTGCAAACACAACTTTCATTTTAATCGTATATCCTTTGATTAATCCTTCACAAATATTTCTAATAATTGATCTTGCTGTGTGCAAAATTGCATAGTCTCTTTTTTTAAAATCAATTGTTTTTAGTAATAATTTGTTTTCAGCAATTTCAATATTTATTGGAATTGTTCTGAAACTTTTGTGTGTTTTACCTAAAGGACCTACAAATGTTAGCATGTGTTTCTTTTGAGTTACTGTAACTCCTTCTGGAATTACTACTTCGTCTTGGAATTTTTCAGTTTCACTAATAGACATATCCAATCAAAAATCCTCCAATTCCTTTTTCTACTGCTTCATGATGAGACATTACCCCTTGATTTGTTGTTACAATGAGCATTCCTCTATTGTAAGCTGGTAAGTATTGTTGTTCCCAACTATTGTATTCATCACTTTTTACTTTAAATCTTGGTGAAATTGCACCACATTTTGTTATTTTTGCTAATAATTCAATTTTGAATTTTCCGCCTCGTTTATCATCTATGTGCTCAAATTCTCCAACATATCCATCTTTTTGAAGTGTTTTGAGAACTTCAACACCTAATTTTGAAGTTGGAAGGACTAAACAATTATTGTTTCTTCTTGCTTCATTATTGTAAAGTGTAACGAACAAATTTGCTAAAATATTAGTTGCTGGCATCTATATCACCGATTTTTCCTGAACCCTAAAGATGTTGCTACTTCTCTAAAACATCGTCTACATAACATCAAGTCATATTTTTGAATAACAGCTGTATAATCTCCGCATCTTTTACACCATCTGGAACCTCTTCCAAAATCATGTTTCTTTCTTCCAGTGGCTTCATAGGATCTATCTTTAGGCATTATGCTATTGTAACTCCGTATTCTTTAACAAGATAATCTTTTGCTTCTTGGTTTGTAATAATATGTGTTTTTCCTACACTTGCTTTGTGTTTGCTTCTTTTACGTATTGAATATCCTGGTCTAGTTAATGTAACTGATATTCCTAAACCCAAAATTCCTATTTGTGGATCATATTTTACCTCTGGAATATCTATGTGCTCATTAATTCCAAATGAATAATTACCAAAATTATCAAATGCTTTACCGTTAACTGTATTTCCTTTAGCTTCTAACAATCTTTTCAATAATGCCACTGCATCATCTCCTCTGATTGTTACTGCAACACCAATTGGTTCTCCTTTTCTAACTCCCCACTCTCTTTGAGTTTCTTTTGCATTACGTGTTGATGGTTTTTTACCTGAAATTTGTTCAAGTGCTCTTCGTGCAACATCTATGATGTCTCCTGATTTACCGACACCCATGTTTAGTACTACTTTCTCTAAAGATATTTTTCTCATTGGGGATTCTGTTACTTGGGACATATTATCACTTTAATTGAATTACAGGCTCCTCTTTACCTATTGGCATTATAATATCAGATGGGATTTCAATTTTTTTATCACCTAAACTTAGAATAACTCTTTTTGGAAGGATGAATGTGCCTTCTTCTACTGTTTCAATTTTACCTATTTGTCCTGCATTAATTCCACGTGTAACTAACCCTTGACAACCTGCTTCTAATTTTATAACTTCTAAAATTTTCTGGTCTGGAATTTGCATTATGCATGTATCTCCAATACTTGCTTTAACTTCTGCAAGTGTTGAGCGACCATCATGAAATCCTGTTTGTGTTGTTTCTTTATTGATTGATGTTTTAGTTACAACTCTAACAAGTTTTTTGGATTTTTCTGATTCGTTAATTTTAATTGGTTTGAGAATTTTTCCTTCAGTTGGAACTAGACGATAAATATCTGGTACATTTTCTAGTTCTACTACATCCATTAATCCTATTGCGTGATGAAGTGATTTTCTAACTACTCCATCAACTTTTACTTTTCCTGCATATATTGAGGCTTTAGCTTCTCTTAGACTTGAAACTATTTTTAATGTGTCTCTAAGGAATACTGCAGTTGGTATTGCATTGTTCTTTTTATGCGGACCTGGTTTTACTGTAATTACAAATCGTTTATCTTTTCTAGTGATTCCCCAAAACTGTGGAGCCATTTGTCGTTTGAGTTTTTTACTACCTGCAATACTTACCATTAATTTTCATCTTCCTTTTTTTCAACTTTATTTGCTACTTTTGTTTCTTTACTATTTTCTTTTACATCTGTTTCTTTTGGTTGCTTTGTTGGATCTTTACCTTCTAGTTTTGCCATTCTCCATTTGTCACTTGAATTTAATGATGTGATAACTAAATTGGATGTGTGAATGTATACGTCGAATTTATCTCCCTTTGTTTTTTCTTTTTTAACTCCATCTATTGCAACATTTGATTTTGCTGTATTAATTTTTGAAATCTTTCCATCTACTCCTTTGAATTCCCCTCTTAGAATACTCACACTATCACCTTCAATTACTCTTGCACTTTTTTTACCGTATTTTTTTTGCAAGTCTTTTGATAATGCACTTCCTAATTGTTTACTTTTTGTTTGGAGAGTTGCTTGAAATAACATTCGATTACGCATTTTAGTTGGTTTTACCATTTTATCATATCACCGTTGATGCTAAGTTAGCTACTCTTGGCCATTTTTCTGAAGCTTCTGCTGCTACTGGTCCTTTGATGTCAGTTCCTTTTGTTTCTCCTTCTGGAGTGATTAACACTGCTGCATTATCTTCAAAACAAACTCTGACGCCATTTAATCTACGAACTGCATATTTTTGTCTAACAATTACTGCGCCGTAAACTTGTTTTCTTAATTCTGCTGGACCTTTTTTAACTACAACATTACAATAATCACCTACAGCTGCTGCTGGAAGTCTTGATGCTCTTGTTTTGTGTCTTGGAACATTGATTACTTCTAAAATCTTAGCACCTGAATTATCTGCACAGGCAATGTTAGCACCTACTGGAATTGATCTTGTGACATATGGGCGGAATTCTTCTACACCTTTTCCTGCTTGTTTTGCCATTATGATCTTACCTCAATTACTACATATGAAACTGACTTTGATATTGGTCTGCATTCTGCAGTTAACACATGATCACCTGATGTAACATCAATACATCTTGGAACGTGGGCATGAATTATGCTTTTACCTCTTGCATATCTCTTAAACTTGCTAAAGTAGATTGGTTCATCTTTTGTTAATGTGATTGTTTGTTTTGCTTTATCTCCTGTAACTTTACCATCAAATAATTTTCCTCTAATAGATAACCCTCCGTGGAATGGACAATTTTTATCATCACATTCTCTTTTTGGCTCATTTACTTTTACTCCAATATTTTTAGTCATGCTTTTGCTCCTATTCTTTCAAATGGTCTTTTTGCAATTTTTGAACCATTTACTGTGGTACTTTGTCCTGAAATTGAAAATTTCCAATCACTTGTAGATTTTGCAATATTTTTAATTCCTTTTTTAGTATTAATTGTAAACATTGATTTTGTTTCATTTATGATTGTCCCATTTAATCCTATAACTTGTTGATTACTTGATTTGACAATTTGTGTGTCTAATCCTATGAATTCATGTCTTGTTATTGTATCTGCAGTAATCATTTCTCTTTCTCCATTTCATTTAATCTAGTTAACATCCTTGCAATGTTGTGGCGTATTGGTTTTAGTTTACCGCTTTCTTTTCGTAATGTTCCTTTAGAAGAATCTACTCTAAGTTTTGCCAATTCTGTTCTACTTTCTAAAATTTTACTTTTAAGATCTTTTTCGTTAAATTCCTTTATTGTCTTCATACGTAATTTACTCATTTCATATCTCCCTCTTCTTCTTCCATTGTTGTTATTGTTTTCATTTTTTCTGCTTCATTTGCAATTTGTTCTGATTCTGATTTTGCTTTATTTGAATCCCCTTCAACTTTAACAACTTCAACTTTGATATC
>JABGZU010000105.1 GCA_018674605.1 Candidatus Nitrosopumilus sp. | reverse complement strand
AAGTCCAAGATCATGGCATGCAAAAGAGATAACAAAAGAAACAATTGATGCTTTTAAATCTAAATTAAAAGCTAGTAAAATTGATAGATTTGCAATTTGTGCACATATGCCATATTTACCAAATTTAGCTACACCAAAAGATGATGCATTTGAAAAATCAGTTAACACATTGATAAGTGAAGTTGAAAGATGTGCACAATTAGGAATACCATATTTAGTTACACATCTAGGTAGTCATTTAGGAACTGGAGAAGAAGCAGGGATTAAAAAATTAGTAGAAGGTTTAACAAAAGCTGGTCAAACAAAAAATGATGTAATAATTTTATTAGAAAATACTGCAGGACAAAAAAATTCTGTTGGTTCTGATTTTAAACAACTTGGCGAAATTTTTAAGCAATTAAAACCTGCAAAAAAATTTGGTGTTTGTCTTGATACATGTCATGCATTTGTTGCAGGATATGATTTACGAACAGTAGATAAAGTTAAAGAAACTTTTAAAGAATTTGATAAACATATTGGAATAAAGAATTTAAAAATTCTTCATCTAAATGATGCTAGAGGAGAAATTGGATGTAACCTTGATAGACATTATCATTTAGGATTAGGAGGAATTGGAGAAGAAGGCATTACATCTGTTGTAAAGTTTGCAAATAAGAAAAAGATCCCCATAATTTTAGAAACTCCAATTGATGATGATAGAGATGATTTTGAAAATGTCAAAATAGCAAAGGGATATGCATAGAAATGTATTCAATTAATGAGGAAATAAAATTATGAATTATGAAGAAGTTATGAAATTAGCACTTGAACGAGGATTTTATTTTCCTAGTTGTGAAGTGTATTCTGATGCAAATGCTGGATTTTGGGAATATGGACCATCAGGAGTTAGTTTAAAAAATAAATTTCTAGAATTATGGAGAAGAGAATTAATCAGAAGAGATGGAATGATGGAGATAGATGGTTCTCAAATTATGTCAAAATCAGTTTTTGAAGCATCAGGACATTTAGGTAATTTTGCAGATCCAATAATAAAATGTACAAAGTGTAATTCAACATATAGAGCAGATAGAACAATTGCAGAAATTACAAATATTGAAATTCCTGAAAGTGCAGATTTAGAAGAATTTGATAATGCAATTTTAGAAAATAAAATAAAATGTCCAAAGGGTAAAGGGGATTTTGGAACAACAAAAAAATTTAATATGATGTTTAAAGTTGGAATCGGTCCTCAAGAAGAAGAAGCATATCTTAGACCAGAAACATGTCAATCAATATTTGTTGATTTTCCCAGACTTTTCAAGACTATGAGAGGGAAACTTCCATTAGGAATAGCTCAAGTTGGAAAAAGTTTCAGAAATGAGATCGCACCAAGACAAAGTTTACTTCGCCTTAGAGAATTTTATCAAGCAGAGATTGAAGTATTTTGTAATCCTAAAAAATTAAATGATGTTGAAAAATTTACAGAAATTGAAAACACTACAATTAGAATACAAACAGATTCTGAACCAATTTCTATGACGTGTAAAGAGGCATTAGAATCAGGAACTGTTCCAAACAAATTTGTAGCATATTATTTAGGAATTTTGACAGAATTTTATGAAAAAACAGGAATTGATATTTCAAAAAGTAGATTTAGAAAATTGGGAGATAAAGAAAAAGCATTCTATGCAGAAGTTGCATTTGATTTTGAGGTAGAAACAACAATTGGTTGGCTTGAGCTTGTAGCATGTAATTATAGAGCAGATTATGATTTATCCAGTCATGCAAAAATGAGTAAAGAAAAATTTGAAGTGATGGATAATGATGAAAAAGTTTTACCACATGTTTTTGAAATTTCAATGGGAATTGATAGAAGTTTATACACAATTTTAGAGCATTCACTAAAAAAGGATCAAGAACATGAAAGAATGGTTTTATCTTTAAAACCATATTTGTCACCAATTCATGTTGGAATTTTATCATTAGTTAAAAAAGATGGATTAAAAGAAAAGACGGATGAGATTTTTCTAAACATTAAAAGAAAATATGATGCATTTTTGGATCATTCAGGTGCAATTGGTAGAAGGTATAGAAGATTAGATGAAGTTGGATCACCATTTGCAATTACAGTGGATCATCAAACATTAGAAGACAATACAGTT
>JABGZU010000081.1 GCA_018674605.1 Candidatus Nitrosopumilus sp. | reverse complement strand
TAATTTTTCTCTAAGATAAGCACGATTTTTATATATTTTAGCAGATCTTTTTGGATTAATTTCAATAGCTTTACTGTAAGAATTTTCTGCTTTTTCAAATTGATTTGTTTTTAAATAAAAATTACCTAACCCATTTAATGTCAAATAAGATCTACTATTAATTTTCAAACTTTTTTCATAAAATGAAATACATTCAGCAGAATTTTGTTGATTAAGCATTGTACCATACAAATGTAAAGCAGTGGAATTACTTGAATCAAGTTCTATAGATTCTTTTAATAATTGAAGTGCTTCAATAGAATTTTTTAAAATATTTTGTTTTTCAGAATTAAAACATAATCGATTGGATTTATCTTGAGAGTTATTTTCAAGTGTAATATTAGATAAAGTGTCAGACGGTGCTATGATAATCAATAATCTTCCTTCTTCAGACCACTCCCTATCAAAAATATCTTGGGGAATTGCACCTTCTTGTTGTTCACCTTCTCGATTACCTTTTTGAACATAATGAAGAATTGTTTTTTCTTCTTCGCTGTACCCAGTTATTACTGAAGCATGTTGTGTAATTTCAGGAATACCAGGAAGAAGCACAATTGGAGGAATACCAGAATCAATAATTTTTTTTAATTCAACTAAAGAAGAATGAATTATTTTACATGATAAACCATGTCGTTCAGCAAGATCTATTCCCTCAATAATTATACTTCCATTAAAATCAGAATATTTTTTAGCAGATTCAATAGCTTCAGTCATAGGCAATTCAACATTCCAATATCTAGATACAACGTTAACTGGTAATGGAAGACAAATATTTTCTTCCTCAACAAGAGGTAAAAGTAATTGATGATCCTCTTGTTCCATAAAATTAAGAAATTTTGAGAGTTATTAATATCAATCAGAGAGAACAAAAATGTTCTATTAGATCATTACCATCAAGACTCATTTCAGGATGAAATTGAGTTCCAAAAATTAGTTTTTCTTTATGTTGAATAATTTCATATTTACAATTATTGGATTTACCAATTGAGATTAACATATCAGGTAATTTAGAAATTTCATACCCATGACTTTCAAATACATTTAATGAATTATTTACAATCAAATTATTTTGTAAAATTTCAATTTTTTCATTACCTTTTTGAATAGATTCTATTTTTCTTATTGTGCCTCCTAATGTAAGTGCCAATATTTCTGCACCATAACAAATTCCAAGTAATTTTTTATTATTTTTAATTGAAAAGTTAATAATTTTAGAATTTATTTCATTTATTTTTTTATCATTTTTTCTTCTTCCAGATAAAATAATGTATTCATATTTTTTTAATGAATCTAATTCTAAAATATAAGGAGTGTATTTTTCAAAGAAAATTTTTTTTTTATTTAAAAAATCTGTTAACTGTTTTGTATAGATAGAACCATTATCAACAACAAGAAGCAATTAGTTGCCAACCTCAATGGATACATAATGTATTTCAGGCAATCCATCTTTTACATATATAGTTCCAATATTGAGATGTGCATCTTCTTCCCACATGAATACTCTGTCACTACGTGGCTTTACAAAGTCATCAATAAATTCAGATAAGAAATCTTCTGTATCAGCAAGATCATCTTCAGTAAAGAAGAACAATTCTCCTTCATTAAATGATAATGGAATTTGGATTGATGTAGGTTCAGAAATTACAATCTGATTCTTTTCAAATATAGATTTTATAATGTTAATTCGGTCATTTTTAATTAATTCAACATAATTGTTATCAGCAGTAGTTGTAGTTGATGCCACACCAGATACCTTTTTCAAATATTGTTCAAATGCTTCTTCTTGAGTAGCACCTAATCCAACAAAGTATTCTCCATTAAACGCTGCACCTACTGCTGCAATAGTTCCTAATTGAGCAACTACGCCACCAGCACCAGCTGTATAAACTGGAATAAAGTATACATCATGATCACCTACACGATACAAAATATTATCACCAATTCTTGGATTTCTTAATAATGTCTTTAATTGAGCAAATTCAGGATCTCTATCTAATGCCTCTCTTACTGCAGTAGGTCCAATTAATTTAGTTGAAGAATCTAGTGGAACTTCATAAAATTGTAAATCACCTAAGTTGTCAAGATCATTTTCAACTACCATATATCCTGCAAGATTTCTTCCCTGTGATCCTTTCAATTCTAATGAAAGTAATCCTAAGAAAGTAGTTTGTTCAAATCCAGGTGGCTTTGCTTCAACATAATAAGTGTCAAGACCGCGAGGAATTTCATAAAATTCATTTGCTTGAATGAATGTTTCAGCATCAGTTACATGGTAGATATTGTACATCTCTGTTTTCCAATTGAATAATTCAACGGGATATCTAATTTGTTCTTCTAACCATGATGGCATTGGTTCAAATTGTTCAGAGTATTGACTAGCAAACATTTCAGTAAAGAAGTCATCACCAGTTTTTAATAATTGAATGTCACCATTGTATGAATCAACAAGTGCATATCCTACTAAACGTAAGTAAGGATTACCAACAGACCAAGGAACATCACGTGTATCAAATCCAATAATTAATGGTATCAACCAATACGAGTTTTCCCCATCAGTTACAGGTAGTGAGTCCAATTCTTTTCCAAACAAGTCATACAAGAAATATGGGTATAATGTTTCCATTCTATCATGAACATCTTTGTATCTCATAACATGGACTGATTCACCTGGAAATGAAAGTAAGAAATTTGGTTCAAATATCCAACTTAACGGTGGTGCAACATCAAGACCACCCATTCCAGAATAAGATATTCCTCCAAGTTCAGCACTATTTTCACCTCTTGAATTTGGATACCCAGACCAAGTTTGTTCAAATAATCCACCCTCACCATAGTAAATTTCTCTCTGTTTGAAAAATTTTCCACTGTCAACTATTTGACCATCTGTTGCTTCTAAAGTCAAAAATCCATCGGGAACATGAGTATAAACAAGGTGCTCATTGTACCATCGGTTATCAAGACTAACAGATGATGGCAAAATTGGTTTCATCGATGCAGTCCAATACAAAGTATTGTTAAATCTTAGAATATCATTATCTTCAAAATCAACATAT
>JABGZU010000092.1 GCA_018674605.1 Candidatus Nitrosopumilus sp. | reverse complement strand
TCAGGCACATTTAGTTTCAGTGTGGAGAGAATCTAAAAAATTCTTCTCAATTGGTGGAAGAGAAGGAATGTTAGTTTTGACTGATAAGCATTTGACATATGTACATAAAACAGAATCTAAAATAAATTGGTGGAAAGCCATCACTCAAAGACAAGTAATTAATTTTTTAAAATCAAAAAATACAATGATTCATCATGATGGTTATGGTGAAAAAGATCTTACAAATGATTTAGAAAATAGTAAGAATGTGGAATTAGAATTTGATGATATTGATAAAATTAGTTTTGAAGAAAAGACTTGGGGTAGTGCTTTGTATATAGAATATGAAAAAAATGATAAAAAAGAAAATTTTCAGTATGCAATAGCTCAAGATTGGGTAAAATATCCCATAAAAGAGCCTACAAAATTCATGAAAGTAGATTGGGCACCATTTGTCCAATATATTAAAGAAAGGCAAAAATTTACTAAATAAAATTGGGAAAAGTTTTCGCTGTCGGTGTTGGGCCAGGTTCTCCAAAATATGTGACAGAAATTGTGAAGGAAATTGTTCAAAATTGTGATATTGTAAGTGGTTACAAATACACCCTAAAAACAATAGAAAAATTCATGGAAGGAAAAGAAATCTACGAAATAACAATGAATGACCAAGAAAAATCTTATCAAAAAATTCTTCCTGAATTAGGTAATAGAACATTAGTAATTCCATTTACAGGAGATGTCAATTTTTCTGAATCAGAAGTAGTTGATAGGTTAATAGAAATTTTTGGAGAAGTTGAAATTATTCCAGGAATAAGTTCGATTCAAGTTGCTGCATCAAGAGCTAAAGTACCTTTAGATAAATCCAAAGTAATTACAATGCACGTTACAACCCCAATTGAAGATAAAAAATTAGAATTACAAAAAGCATTGATAGATGGTTTTAGTGTTGTTTTAGTTCCTAGACCGTGGCCAAAACAACCAGACAAACATTTTATGCAATCAGAAATAGCAATTTATCTTCGTGAAAATGGTTTTGAAACAGATAAAATGAAAGTTCATGTTTTTGAAGCAATTACAACAGAAAATGAAACTAATTTTGTAGGAACTGTAAAAGATTTGGAAGGAAAAGAATTTTCTGATTTATCTGTAATGGTGTTTAATCAAGCAAATTTAGATTCTTATATGAATTATAGATGGCAATGGGAAAATTAATTATTTAATCTAAAACCCAGGCATTTCAATATTTTCATTTTGAACTAATTCAATCATATAAAATTCGACATATCCACCTACTAAAAGAAGAATTATTACAATTCCAATTTCAATACTAGTTGGTTTGATAAATTGAGAAAGATTTGATTTTGTAATTACTGCTTTAATCAAAATAAAACTTCTAGAAATTCCTAATGAATATGCAAAAATTTCCATTAATCCAAATGGAGACAAAAATAAAATAGAAAGTGGCGAAATATCAGCTATTTCAGGCATGGAAGTTACAATTGCTGCAAATGCATATCCTGTAGACCATGCAGAAAATAATCCCCAAACAACACCAAATCCAGGAATAAACATAGGTAATGCAATAGTTGTATTGTGTACAAAAATACCAAATGCATCAATATCTAAAACTAATTTTTCAAATTCTTCCATGAACATATTTGCTTCTTCTTCACTAACAGTAGACATTGAACCAAGTTGAAAAATAACTGTGAAAATCACCAAAAATATAAAAAATGTGAAAATTCTAATTTTATTCATATTGGTTTAATTTAATAAACAATATTTGAGGGTTGGTAGCGCAGATTTAATTAAACCAAATCATATTTTTTGATATGAAAAAAGAATTATCTTTTGTGTTAAATTATGCGTTAAACAAAGGATTTCAAATTCATCCAGATGCTTTTAAAATTTTAGATGATATTACTGATGTAAAAAAATTAGAGAAAATCATTAAAGAAATTGTTAAAGAAAAAACTAAACAAAAATTATTCCAAATTAATCAAGATGATTTAGAAACTTATCTTGGAATTAAAGATGATCCTAATCTTCTAAATGAAATGAAAATATTGTCAGATCCTACTGATAAAATTACATCAGGGGAGGGGGTTAAAGGATACAATGCCTTATTTTCTAGCCGTTTTAACAAACTTAAAAGAATAATTTCAGATAGACCTGAATCAAAGTTAATCAAATCCATATCAGTTGTTAAAACAACAAAATTAGAAAATGATGTGTATGTGTGTGGATTAGTGACTATGAGAAATGCAGAGAGAAATATTACAAAATTAGTATTAGAAGATCCATCAGGTTCATTTGAAGGTATAATTTTTGATGATGAGTTACAAAAAACTGCAGGTACTCTCTTAATTGATCAATTTGTGATGGCACGTGTTGCTTCAGCAAAAAATTCTGGGTTAATGATTAAAGATTTGATTTTTCCTGATATTCCAGATCAAAAAATCAATAAATCAGAAAGTGAGGTATATGCTGTATTTTTGTCGGATTTGCATATTGGAAGTAAATATTTCATGGAAAAAGAGTTAACTGAATTTGTAACTTGGTTGTCTAGTCCTGATCCAGTTGCTAGAAAAATTCGTTTTGTATTAATCGGTGGAGATATAGTTGATGGTGTTGGAATATACCCAAATCAGAACAAAGAATTGATTTGTCAAACAATTGAGGAACAATTACAAAAAGCAGTAAATTTACTTGATAAAATTCCAAAAAATGTGAAAATTATCATTATGCCTGGAAACCATGACCCAGGAAGAAGAGCTTTACCTCAACCTGCTATCCCACAAAAATATAATTCAGATTTGTGGAATAGAGAAAATATTGAAATGGTAGGAAATCCAGCCCTAGTTTCACTAAATGGGGTTAAGGTATTGATGTTTCATGGTCAAAGTATAGATGATATTGTAAAAACTACTCCAGGTTTAAGTTATGATAGACCTACAGACGTTATGAAAAATCTTCTTAGAGCCAGACATCTAAGTCCAATTTATGGCAGTTCAACACCAATAGCACCAGAAGTGGAAGATCTTTTAGTAATTGAAGACATTCCAGATATTTTTCATGTAGGGCATGTACATAAGGCTCAATTAGATATGTACAAGGGAATTTTATTAGTTAATTCAGGATCTTGGCAAAAACAAACACCTTTTCAAGCAAGTGTTGGAATGGT
>JABGZU010000062.1 GCA_018674605.1 Candidatus Nitrosopumilus sp. | reverse complement strand
TTCATTTGTGTATGTAATGTTCCAAGTTTACATCTATTTTCAGGATAGTATAATTTTATCATAGTTTCATAACATTTTACAATTACTTCATCTACAAAATCACCAGATTTTTTCTTACCAATTACTGGATTTACAAATACACCATCACGAGTAGTTATGGATGTTTTTTGTAACATTTCATGTGCTACATGAGGTGGATTTCTTGTTTGAAAAGCACAAATTGTTTTCCAACCTGCTTTTGCAAAAGATTCTCGAGTTTGAGTTGGTGTTAATCTATTTTTTCTAATTTCAGTATCATTTGGTCTTTGAATATAATCAATTTTTCCACCAACTAAGAAATCTTTCATGGACATTGTATAAGCAACACCAGGATGTGATGAATCAATAGTACCATAAACTCCTTGAGCCACTTTTTCTTTATCAAAGGTAAATGTTTCATCAACATGTAACACTGCAATTCCAACACCATCAGGATTTTGTAATAAAACATCTCCTGCTTCTTTCATTTTAGAAGCAGTTTCTTCATCTACATCAAGTACAATTGGAATAGTCCATGCCAAATTATTTGTAAGTCTTCCACGAGAGACAACACTTTCAAAATCTTGTTGTCCCAAAAATCCTTCTAAAGGACTAAAAATTCCATCTGCAATATTTTCTACATCATTTGCTAAATCTTCAGTTATAGTAATTGAAAATAATCCTACAGGATCAAGTTTAGTGATTCTGTTAATTAGAACTCCACCATGAGCTTTTATGGAATTATTCTCAGACATATTGTGTACTCTATTTATGGTCTATATGAAGGCCACACTCTTTGTTACCTTTTTGTTCCCACCACCATCTACCTGCACGAATATTCTCACCAGGCTTTATTGCTCTAGTACAAGGTTCACATCCAATACTTGAAAATCCTTTATCCAGAAGAGTATTGTATGGTAAATTATTATTTTTAATATATTCTTGAATTTGATCCCAAGTCCAATCAACTATTGGATTAATTTTTAAAATTCCACCATGTCCATGATCTAATTGAAATATCATTACATCTTCACGATTTTTTGTCTGATCACGCCTTAATCCCGTTATCCATCCATCTAAAGTATTCAACATTCTATTCATTGGATTTACTTTACGAATTTCACAACATAATTCTCTATTATCTACACTATCATAGAAAAGATTCATTCCTTTTTCTTTAACCATTTCTTCAACTTCTTTTGTATCAGGAAACAATACTTCAATTGAAATATTATATTTTTTTCTAACAACATCCATAATATCATAAGTTTCTTGTGGAAGTCTTCCAGTATCAAGAGTAAAAAATCTAAAGTTAGGATTAATTTTTAACATGATATCCATTACAACAGCATCTTCTGCTCCAAAACTTGACGCTTTAGCAACCTTAGGATGTAAATTTTCAGATGTCCATTGTAAAGCTTCTTCAGTAGTTTTAATTCTAGAATTAAGATCGTCTACTTGTTCTTGTGTAAATTTTGTCACATATTCATTTAAAATATTTCTTTTATATTGATTACCCAAAAATTATGCTAAATTATAAACAAGTGAAATTAAAAAAAGAAAAGATGGATGAAATATCATATGTAGTAGTATTTCCAAACATATTTTCTAAAAATAAAATTCCACAATTAATTAAAAATATTAAAAAAATTCTTAAAATAAAAAATCAAAAATATAATTCGGTAAAACGGGAGGGAGATATTATTTTAGTAGATGCAAATGATCCTGTTTTTGCATCATCTACCATAAATTTACTTTTTGGTATTAAAAAAATTGCCATTGCAAGACAAGTAAAAAACAATTTTCAAAATATTATTTCAGAAATTACATCTATTGGAGGTAATTTATTATTAAAAGGTGAAAAATTTTTGGTTAAAGTTGAAGGAACGTCAAAAGGGTTTCTTGTTAAAGATATAGAAATTGCTGCCACATCAAACATAATAGAAAAAAAATCAAATTTAGGTGCTCATCCTGGAACTGATGAAAATTTTGATAAATTATTATACACATATTTAACAAAAAATTATGCATACATTACTATTTTTTCAGATATAGGTAAAGGTGGAAT
>JABGZU010000106.1 GCA_018674605.1 Candidatus Nitrosopumilus sp. | reverse complement strand
TAATGGAAACGTCCATTGAATTTCATTTAGAAGTTCTTTATCAGATTCACCTAAAGAAGACAATAAATGAATTAATTGGCAATTCAATTAAAAATGTAGCTAGTATTCTACACAGTAATTTTTAATACATAAATAGAAACTAGAGGATTTTGGATCCATGATAATTAATTTAAATCTTGAAAATAAAAAAATTATTGTTATAGGTGGAGGAAATGAAGCTGAGAAAAGAATAAAATCACTATTAAATGAAAAAGGTGAAATTATAGTCATCAGTGATTCGGTAAATACTGCAATTTTAAAATTAGTAAAAATAAAACAAATTAAATTAAAAAAACAAAAAATTGAAAATGTTAAATTTATTTCAGAATTAAAACCAGACTTAATAATTACAACCACAAATGATAAAAAAATTAATCAAAAAATAATCAACCATGCAAAGAAAAAGAAAATAATAGCATATAGTTCAGATAATCCAGAAGATAGTGATTTTTCAAATGCAGCAATCATTGATTTTGAAAAAATGATTCAAGTTGCAATTTTCACAGGAGGTAGAAGTCCAGGAATGTCAAAAAAAATTAAATTGAAAGCTGAAAAAGTACTGAAAAAAATTATTTCAAAAGAAGATATCGCTCAAATTAAAATTCAAAAAATATCCCGAAAATTAGCTAAAGAGACAATTCCCACTCAATCTGAACGAAAAGAGTATCTACAAAATATCATGACTGATAATCATATTGATCAGTTAATAAAAGACGGTCAGATAAAAAAAGCTGAAAAGCGAGCTGTAGAGATACTAAAAAAATGGAAATAACTCAAAATATCATAAATGCACGGGTGACATTTCGTAACTCACCAATACATATTCTTGAACAATTTACGATCAAAAATGTTGAAAATGCATATCAACAATTTAAAAAACATTCAGAATTAGAGGAATGTGTAATAATTCAAACTTGTAATAGAATCGAATTATTTGGAAAATCAAGAATAGATAATTCAGATAAAATTAAAAAAACATGGGCAAACATTACTGGACTTGATGAAGAAATGGTTAATGAAAATGTAGAATTTGTGGAAAATCAAGAAGCATTACACCACCTATTGAAATTAACATCAGGTTTAGATTCAATGGTATTGGGAGAAGAACAAATTTTGGGTCAAATAAAAAATTCCATAACAGCAGCTAGAGAGATAAAAGCATCAGGACAACATCTCAATACATTATTTGATAAAGCAATTAGGATGGGAACTAGAATTAGAAACTCTAGTGGAATTGGTAAAGGAGGTATTTCAGTGGGTTCAATGGCAGTAAAGCTTGCAGAAGAAAATGTTGATGAATTAAAAACAAAACAAGTTCTATTAATTGGAACTGGAGAAGTATCAACTCTAGTTGCAAAATCACTTCAAAGAAGAGGATATGCATTTAATGTTACAAGTAGAACCATTGGAAGATCAGAAACATTTTGTGAAACAATGGGAGGAAATCCAATTAAATTTGAAGAAGTTCTTTCAGGATTTAATAAATATGATGTAATATTTGTTGCAACAACTGCACCATATTTTCTTGTAACACAAGAAAAAATTACAGATGCCATGAAAGATAAAAACAATGGAATAATGATTTTAGATTTATCAAATCCAAGAACAGTAGATGAAAAAGTAGCAACAATTAGTGGGGTTAAATTAATGAATTTAGATCAAATTGCAGAAATGGTTGAAAAAAATATCAATGCCAGAATAAACAAAGTGAAAACCGTTGAAAATATAATTAGAGAGGAAATATCAGTATTAGAAGCCTCGATGAAAAGATTAGATGCAGAACCACTTGTAACAGACGTATTCAAAAATATAGAAAATCTTAGAGAAAAAGAATTACAAAAAGCACTACAAATGCTGGGGGAAAAAGATGAAAAAAAGATCAAAATTATTGAAGAATTAACAAAAGCAGTAGTAGAAAGCATTGTAACAACGCCAATGAATAATATCAGAAAAGCATCAGAACAAGGTCAACCAAACGTAATAGAGTTAGCCAGTAAGCTATTTGACTATAAAAAACAAGATCAGGCAGATTAGAATTATATTTTAGCCAAAGATGATTTGAAACATGTCATTTCCAATTAAACGTCTCAGAAGATTAAGAATATCTGAAAAAATGAGAGAATTAGTTCAAGAAACCACATTAACACCCAAAGATTTCATTTGTCCAGTATTTGTTCAAGAGGATCTTAAAACAAGAATTAAAGTGGAATCAATGTCAGAAATTGAGAGATTACCATTAGAAGAAGTAAATGATGAAGTTAAAACAATTATAGATTTAGGAATTCCTGCAATTATGTTATTTGGAATTCCAACACAAAAAGATGAAGCAGGAAGTTCATCTTTTGATGATAACGGTATTGTTCAAAAAGCAATTACTCAAATTAGAAAAGAATTTGGAGATAAAATTGTAATTATGGCAGATGTGTGTTTATGTCAGTTTACATCAACAGGTCATTGTGGAATTATTCAAGGAGATAAAATTGATAATGATACAAGTTTAGATACACTTGCAAAAATTGCAGTGAGTCAAGCTAAATCAGGAGTAGATACAGTATCACCATCAGCAATGATGGATGGTCAAGTTGCAGCAATTAGAAAAGCTCTAGATAAAGAAGGATTTACAGACGTCTCAATAATGTCACATTCAGCCAAGCATCGTTCAAACTTTTACTCACCATTTAGAGATGCTGCAGAATGTGCACCAAAATTTGGAGATAGAAAAACATACCAAGTTCCATTTACAAATGCAAGAGAAGCAATGATGGAAGTAGAAACGGACATTAACGAAGGAGTAGATATTGTAATGATAAAGCCAGCATTATCATATTTAGATTTAATTGCAGAGACCAGAAGAAAATACAACGTTCCAGTGTCAGCATATAGTGTTTCTGGAGAATATGCATTGGTAAAAGCTGCATCACAGTTAGGATATGTAAATGAAAAAGATATCACATTAGAAATCCTTCATTCAATTAAAAGAGCAGGTGCAGATATGATAGTTACATATTTTGCAAAATCAGCTTCAAGATTTCTTCAAGAGCCATGAGAAACGACGAACGTTTTGAAATACAAAGAGCATTTGACTTATTGCCACATGTTGTTGGAGCAAGTTGGACAGCAGTATGGTTTCGAATGCAAGGTATTAGAAAACCTACAAGGGAGGAATTCAGAGAGAAAGCGCTAGAATATCTAAAAATGATAGAACCAGTCTTAAACGCATATCCAAAAGATGAAGAGTTTACTGAAATTTGTAAATATATAGAATTTAGAAAAAAACAAGAATATCTAAAGATTATTTCAGGAGAAAATAAAGAGATAGAAGTCAGATATGATAGATATGTAGATTATGGTTAAATTTCAGATTTTAGTTGTTTTAAAAATACTTTCAACACTTTAGTTCTTTTTTTTGCTTCAATTTTACCAGATTTTGTATTCATTGTAAATTCCAATTTTAATAATTTATTAAAAAAATGATCAACGGCCCAAATATCATCATCAGGGTTTCTTTTATTACAAAAAGGATCATCAATGTTGTAAAAAGGTCTATTCAGAGAACCACTAGTGGCAAAAACTCGTGCAATACCTATAGCACCTAAAGCATCAAGTCTATCAGCATCTTGTAATATTTTTCCTTCAAGAGTTTGAGGAATTTT
>JABGZU010000075.1 GCA_018674605.1 Candidatus Nitrosopumilus sp. | reverse complement strand
TTGCAGATATTTTCTTTAGTAATTGTTTCAAAAATGGACTATTGCCAATTTCATTGGAATCAAAAATAGTGGAAAAATTACTACAAGAAACTAATGTCATTGAAGTTGATTTGAATAATCAAATTATTAAAACTCCTTCAGAAAATATTCATTTTGAAATTAATTCTCATAAGAAAAAAATTCTCTTAGAAGGTTTAGATGATATCTCTCAGACTTTTCAATTTGAAGATAAGATATCTGAATTTGAAGAAAAATCTACAATCCCATCTGTTTTATAATTTTTGTAACTGTTTTCTCGTTTCTTTCTAAAACCATGGGTGATTCAGCATCTATCCATTCTCTTTTTGCAATATCGTAAGCACTTACTTTATCTTCTTTAGATAATTGTTGTAAAATATCATATGATAGATTAACTCGTTTTTGTTTTTTATTTTTTATTTTTTGAATAATTTCTTTTCCAAGCATGTAAATTCCAAGACATTCTGATAGTTGTAATTTCATAATTGGTTTTTCTTTAAATTCTTTAATTATTCCATCTTCTACAGATGCAAAACCTGTTTCTTCTTTTCTTTGTGATCTAGTGGCAATACATGCTGAACTCTTTTTTTCTTTGAATATTGTTTTCATCTTTTGTACATCTATTGCACATAGGTTATCTACAAACCATAGTAGAAATTCTGATTCATTTTTTAATTCTTTTTCAATGTGAAGTAAATCTCCTCCAGTCCCACTTTGTGAATCCTGAATAAATTTAATATTTTTTTGATTTCCATAATAATTTTTAATTTGACCTCCTAACTCATTATAATCTGAAATTATGATTATTTCTTTTATGAACTTGAATGTTTTCAGATATCTTACAATATAATCAATCAGTGGTTTGCCATTAATTGGGGTCATTGCTTTTGGAAAATATTCTGTATATGGTTTTCCTCTAGTTCCTTTACCGCCTGCTAAAATTACAGCCTTCACAGTCTAACGGTATGATTTCTGTTTTCTTCTTCTTGCACCAGGTCCGCCAAATTTCTTTGGTTCTTTTTGTCTGGCATCTCCACTTACTAGATATTTATCAAAATCTGTAATTCTCTTTCTGAGGTCATCTCTAGTTGATTTTGGGAATGGATGATCTTTTGGCTCTTTTTTAGATTTTGTCCAACCTATAAGGGCTCTTGTAATTCCAGTTGCAATTGCACTGGCTTGTCCCATAAAACCTCCGCCTCTTACTCTAACTGAAATATCTATTTTATCTCTTAAATCACCTGTAATTTCAAGTGGTGCTAAAATAACTTCACGAGCAGTTTCTTGTGGAATCATCTCTATCGGAACATTGTTGATTCTTACTTTACCTACTCCTTTTGTAATGTAAACATGTGCACTAGCTGTTTTTCTAGTTGCAAAATAAATTTCAGTTTTTGGAATCATATCATTCAGTCCATCCTATTACTCTACATATCTCTGCTAATGTTGTATAATTAGCTGCTGTTCTTCTAATCAATGCTTTTTCAAATTGAATTTTCTTAATTGGTTTTGTATCTTTTGGTGCACCAATGTATGTTCGAAGTCTTTGAAATGCTAATTTGCCTGATGGCTTTCTATCAAATGGTAACATTTGACGAATCATTTTTGCAATAATTGTATCTGGTCTTCTATAGTGAACTGGTCCATGTTTGTAATTGATAATACTGTTAATCTCTAAAAACTCTCTATATTCTTGAATTTGATTAGATCTTGTTCCACTCATCATTATTTTTTCACAATTAATCACTGTAACTCTTTGTCCTTGTAATAGTAATTTAGCTACATGTGATGCTAATCTGCCTGCAATGTGATTTGTTGCATCAACTACCATTGGTCTATCTGTTCTAATGACAACTTCTTGTTTAGACGTATTTGAATTTCTTCCAGCAGGTCTATTTATTCTTCCATTAGCCAAGTAGTACGACTCCTTTTCCAGTTGGATTTTCTTTAATCAAGTCTGAATATGTGATTAATTTTCCGCCATTTTCTAATACTTTGGCTGCTGCAGAATTTGAAATTGAAAATGAGCATAATGTAATTTTATGTGATACACTTCCTGTACCTAGAACTTTACCTGGAAATACTACTGTATCGTTTTCTTTGGTTAGTTGATTGATTCTATTCAAGTTGATATCTCTTCTTGCGATTGATGGCTTTAATGCATATTCTGCTAATTTACCCCAAATTGGAGCGTCATTTTTAGTAGATGCTTTTTTGAGATCGCTTGCCATACGTATAACCACTTGACTTGTCATGTGAATAATCCGACTTAAAACCCAAATATAATGTCTATGCTTGTATTGTTACTCAATTTTGTTAATCATATCTTTAAACTCTACAACTCTCTTGGCAACTTCCTCAACCCCTTCAAGAATAATTTGTTCTGGATTGAGTGCCCCTGTTGACTCTATTGTGAGTATTTTTTCATTATCTTTGTCTGTATCTGTAAGTGTAGCGATGTTTGAAGAATTCCATTTTGCATGTTCTGTTCCACGTCCTAATCTTGCATAGCATTCAAGTTTGATTTTTTGACCTGGTGCCAATGTGACGATTGGTATTTTCTCTGAAACTGGTTTTACTGTCTCGTCTTCAGATGATAATTCACTAGATAGCACAGATCTTGTTTCAGTTGCTTCTCCAGAATCTAAAACTAGTAAAATTTTACAATTTGAACAGCCTGATTCACTTTGACAATCACATGCTGATGGCTCATTGAATCTACTCAAATCTGTTTTTAATGGAATTAATCCTAATCTGTGTGCTAAACCTTCATCTGGTAATGCTGATGTGTTTTCAATGATATCTACTGTATCAATTGCAAAAACTGGTACTCCGTTTAAACACACACGTCTAAGTGCATTTGCATATTGTAATGGTACATCTTTAAGCTTGATAGCTATTTTTTCTGAGTCCTTGGAAATTACGTCTAATGATGACAAATCTTGTTGAAAATCGTCAAAGTGCACATAAAAATCTAGCTAGCTTTCCGTATAGATAAATACCAAATTATTGTATCTATTTTAGATATGCCTGATACCACTGTAGTTAGATATTCTTTTGAAGGTGAAAAATTTGAGATCTTAGTAAAACCTGATCCTGCTTTAGATTACAAATTAGGTAAGAAAAAAGATCTTGCTTCTGTTTTAATATCTGATGAAATTTACACTGATTCTAAAAAAGGATCTAAACCATCTGTAGAAAAACTAATTGCTGCATTTAAAACTGAAGATAAAACTGAAATTGCTCAAATAATGTTTGAGAAAGGTGATCTAAATCTAACAACCGATCAAAGAAGAAAAATGATTGATCAAAAAAGAAAACAAATTGTTGAACATATTGCTAAAACATATGTTGATCCTAGGACTCACTTACCTCATCCTCCATTACGAATTGAACAGGCAATGAAAGATGGACGTGTTTCAATTGAACCTCAAAAAAATGTTGAAGAACAAGTACAAGATATTGTTGAAAAATTACGTTCAATAATTGCTTTAAAGTCTGAAAATCTCCAATTAGAAATTACAATTCCTGCACAATATGCATCTCAATCTTATTCTGTTTTGAAATCTGTGGGATCTCTAAAAAAAGAAGAATGGCAAAATAATGGTTCATTAAAAGCAATACTTGAAATACCCGCCGCAGCAAGACCAAATGTGATTGATAGATTAGGTTCTATAACAAAGGGTTCTGCTGCTGTTGAGGTAATGAAATAATGGCAGATAGAAGAAAATATGTCATTCCTGGTGATGTAGTTACTAGTGGACCTTTTAGACCTGAACAAAATGTAATACTTGAAGGAAATGATATAATCGCTACATCTGTTGGTATTTCTGAAATTTATGAAGATTCTGTTAAAGTAATTCCTTTAACTGGAAAATATCTTCCTAAAATTGATGATCTTGTAATTGCTAAAGTAATTTCTCATACTTCATTATCCTGGGAATTGGATATCAATTCTTGTTACATTGGATTTTTACCAGCAATGGATGTCTTTGGACGTGATTTCTCTACTCATTCAGATGAACTTTCAAGTAAACTCAAAACTGGAGATCTTGTAGCTGCTAGAATTGCTAACTTTGATCGAACAAGAGATCCTCTCATAACCATCTCTGATAGAGATTTGGGAAAAATTGATGATGGTGTTTTAGTAAAAATTTCTACAAGTAAAGTTCCACGCTTAATTGGTAAAAAAGGTAGCATGATTCAGATGATTGAAAATGGTACAAATGCAGCAGTAACAATTGGTCAAAATGGATGGGTCGTAGTTTCATGTGAAACTCCTGAAGGATTGGCAAAAGCTAAAAAGGCAATTGAGATGGTTAATGAAAAAGCACATATTGCTAACCTTACTGATTTAATTCAAGATATGTTAAATGAAAAGGACGAATCATAATGGGTGGACGAGATGCAACCATGGTTCTATTGGACGAGAACGGTATTCGCTGTGATGGACGTAAAATAGATGAGCCACGAAAAATTGTGATTAAAGCTGGTGGATTAAAAAACGCTGATGGCTCTGCTTACATTGAATTTGGTGATAATAAAATTTTAGTTGGTGTATTTGGACCAAGAGATGTTCACCCAAAACACATGTCAAATACTGAT
>JABGZU010000003.1 GCA_018674605.1 Candidatus Nitrosopumilus sp. | reverse complement strand
TTCAAATCAAAAAGGAATAGAATCAGTATCTAAAAGATTAAGAGAACTTGGAAAACAAGAAACAGAAATTGTTTGTTTACCTGAACAATGGCTAAAAAATAATAAAATAGAAGATTTTAATTCAGAATTTGTAGAATTTATGAAAATTGCGCAAGAATACTCAATGACAGTGATTACAGGAGCATTTTATGAGGTTTCAAATCAAAAAACATCAATTGTTTCACCAATTATTGGGCCAAATGGAGAAATTATTGGAAAACAAGAGAAAATTCACCCATTTGACTATGAAAAAGACACAGTAAGACCAGGAACAGAGGCTAAAATTTTTGATACTGCATGTAAATTTGGAGTAGTAATTTGCTACGATATGGTATTTCCAAACGTATCAAACATTCTAGCTAAAAAAGGAGCAAAAATACTATTTTCACCCAGCAGGATAGTCAAGCGAGGAATACAGCCATGGCAAATGTACGTACAAGTAAGAGCCCTGGAGAATAGAATTCCAATAATTGCAGCAAATGTTGAGGATGATAAGTTTGGAGGAAACAGTATGATTGTAGATATGCAAGAAGATGATCGAGTAATGAATACCAAAATAATCAAACTAAATGGAGAAACAAGTCACAGTGTAAGATTTGACCTAGAGAAATATGAAGAGAGTAGAATGAAGAGATTTTCTGATTGGAATAAATTTCAGTGATTATTTACCTGCAACAAAATCCTCACATGCAGCTTTTGCTTTAACATCAGAGGTTTGCTCAATTGGATGTTTCATAAGATATGCACTTGCAGGTTTGATTGGTCCACCAACTCCTCTATCAAGAGCAATTCTTGCTAAACGAATTGCATCAACTACAATTCCAGCAGAATTTGCTTTGTCATCAACTTCTAAACGAACTTCCATATTGTATGGAATATTTGCCCATTGACGACCTTCAATTCTCATAAACATGAGTTTAGTATTACCTAAGAATGGAATAAAGTCAGAAGGTCCAACATAGATTTGATCATCATCTAATCTTTCTTTTAGTTGACTTTGAACACTTTCAGTTTTAGAAATTCTTTTGGATACCAATCTATCTTGTTCTTTCATGTTTAGAAAATCAGTATTTCCTCCAACGTTAATTTGATATGTTTTTTCGATTTTAGTTCCTCTATCACTACAAAGTTTTGCCAAAGTCCTGTGAACAATAGTAGCTCCAACTTGACCTTTAATGTCATCACCAATACATGGAATGTTTTTGTCTTGGAATTTTTTTGCCCATGTTTCATCAGATGCGATAAATGATGGGATACAATTTACAAAAGCAATACCAGTGTCAAGACAAACTTGAGCCCAAAATTGAGTTACCTTATCAGAGCCTACAGGCAAATAAGATACAATTATTTCAGCACCAGTTTCTTTGAGTACTTTTTTAGCTTCTTCAGCTAGTTGTTCATCAGTTTTAGTACTAGTGAGAGGATTAATTTTATTTTCAACCCAAATTCCAACACCATCTAAAATTGGACTTTCATAAATTTTAGCATCAGTCTTTGGCATTTTGTCTTTTGGGATCCAGTTTACCATGTTAGGTGATTCATAAATTGCATTCATTAGTGGAATTCCAACTTTATTTTCTGCAACATCAAATCCACAAACAAAATCAATGTCATGGATACCATAACCTGCTAATTTATCATGAATAATTCCAGTAACTTCTTGAGAAGGATTTTGTTTATAGTATTCTATACCTTGAATTAAACCTGAAAAACAATTACCAATACCTACTAAGGCAACTTTAATTTTATCTGACATATCTAATCTAATAAAATAAGGCGGTTTAAAGTTTGCCCAAATAATAAAAATAGAGAGTCAAAACAAAGGCAGAATTTTATACTTGACATCAACAAATGAAATAATGATTGAGGTAGGCAGACCAGTTAGAGATATAGAAATAGATTCAAACACAACCATAGAGAAAATTTTTGAAGAACTATCACAGTCAGGAGGATTTGAATCGGTAAATTTATCAGATGGAATGAAAATTTTGTCTGAAATGATTCCAGACAAAGAATGTCTAAAATTTTTATCATTTGTAGGAGCTGTGGTGTCAACTGGAACCAGAGGAATTATTAAAAATATGTTAAAAAATAAATGGTTTGATGTTGTACTTACAACATGTGGTGCATTAGACCACGATATTGCAAGACATTTTTCAAATTACAAAGAAGGATCATTTACAATGGATGATAGAGAATTAGCTGATCAAAATATTCACAGATTAGGAAATGTCCTAGTGCCAATGGATAGTTACGGACCACTAATTGAAGAAAAAATGACTGAATTTTTAGAAGAAGAATACAAAAACGGAGTTAGAGAAATGACTAGTGCAGAAATTTGTAAAATGATTGGAAAACATTTAGGAGAAGATTCATTTCTTTATTGGGCATACAAAAATAACATTGACGTAGTAGTTCCAGGAATTATGGATGGTTCAGTAGGAAGTCAGATTTGGATGTTTACACAAAGTCATAATGATTTTAAACTAAACATAATTGGAGATGCAAATCTATTATCAGGTTTAATATTCAAAGCTGAAAAATCAGGAGCATT
>JABGZU010000022.1 GCA_018674605.1 Candidatus Nitrosopumilus sp. | reverse complement strand
ATTACTATCTTTTGTCATGTATAGTGGAGAGCTTGAAGTTCAAGCAAAACGAAAGGCCATAGCAGTTTTACAAGATGAGATCAATAGAATTCTAAATGCTTCTAGAGAACTTGCAACCTTAACAGAGTCTTTAATGAAAAAAGATAAGAAAGGAGTCAAAAATACATTAGAGCAAATCTCAACAATAGAAGAAGAAGTAGAAAGTCTTAGAAGAAAAATTACAAGAGAAGTAGCAGATGTTGGCGGATTAATTATGAATAGAGAAAATCTTCTAAACACAGCCTATACAATGGATGAGATAGCAGGTTACATTACAGGTATCGCATTCAAACTTTCTAACGTAAAGATAACTACACTAAAGAGCTCTAAACTTGACAAAGATATTTCAGAACTAATATCATTAGTAGTAGATGAAGTCTACAAACTAAATGAAATTATTAGAAGTCTCAATACAAATACAGCCAATGCAATTGAATTGGCTCAAGAAACACAAACAATTGAGAGAGAGATAGATATCAAATACAGAGATGCAACAATAAAACTTCTAGATGAGGTAAAAGATCCAAAAGAATTATTGTTAATCAAAGATGTAATTGAAGGAATAGAGGAAATGTCAGATAAATGTCAAAGGGTTTCAGATTCATTCATACTGTTAGCATTAAGCCTATAATAAAAAAAATATAAATTCTATTTTATTTTTAATACAACAAGTGTAAACTATACTATAGAATTCATATACATAGAATAATTTATCAAGATATGAAAAGTGAGTTAATAGAAAATAGAATAATAGTATGGGATATTGAAAACTCACGAAAACTTTTCAGTCAAGGTTATTATGGAAAGCCACTTGGAATTCCAAAACCAAAAATTGAAGAAATAGACGCACCATTAATTTTAGATTTAATTGAAGGATTGTATCTTTTAGAAAATAAAAAAATAACAATAACAAAATTTAAACAAAAAATTACTATTGAACAATTAAAAGAAATATGTAAAAAAGAGGTGCATGAATTTGATAAAAAATACACAGTTTACAAAAATTTTCGAGACAAAGGATACATAATTAATCCAGGAATAAAATTTGGATGTGATTTTGCAGTATATGAAAAAGGTCCAGGAATTGATCATGCCCCATTTTTAATTCAAGTATACAATAGAAGTGAATCAATTACATCAACTGGAATTGTTCTAGCAGGCAGACTTGCAACAACAGTGAGAAAACAATTCATTTTAGCAATTCCAAAAGGAAAAGACAAAGTGGATTTTCTTGCGTTGGATTGGTGGAAAGCTTAAACAGTCTTTATGTGACCTGCAATTCTATCATAAATTTCAAAGAGTTCCTTTGTAATACCAAATGAAATATGATTATCCCATTTACCTCGTATCCTAACAGCAGTATCAGTAGGTTCAACATAGATGGTTGCATCTTTAACGGTTTGTTTAGCAATCATTTCATTTAGTTCATTATCAGCATTTAATTTCAAAGATAGTTCACCAGAACCATTCCATTGAACTTTAGTAACAACTTTTGAACCAAAATGACCCTTAGTGGTAAGTATAGTTTTTGCAACATTATCAGCAAAAGAGGAACCAGAATTTTTTCTTACAATAAAATGTGCTTGATATCTATCTAATGCGCCCCATGGAAGTGGATTTGGATCTTGCATGATTATCCCTTTTGAATAATTTGTATCACGTCAATGTTAGAATTTTTAATATCAAGACAGCCCTTGTTAGTAACCATTCTAGGGGTTTGAGCAAAATATCTACTATAGTAATCATCATTTTCAACAGCATCAGTTCCAATATCTTTAGATTCAGAATCTACATCGATTTCTTTTAACATAATACTAAATTTTTCAGGCCATGTTTGATAAAGAAATGTATCAGATTCAGTATCATGCATAAAAATTCTTAGATTATACCCACAAATAAAGATATCAAGAAAAATGATCAGATAGATCAATCCAAATAAATATCACAAAAGATTTAGACAATTACTTATGTTAAAATTTCAAAATAAAACTGCATTAATTACTGGAAGTGGTACAGGGATCGGACAAGCCATAGCTAAAAAATTCGTAGAAAACGGAGCAAGTGTGATCATACTTGGACGACGAAGAGAACCATTAGAGGAAACATCAAAAATGTTAGAATCAATAATTGCTGAAAAAAACAGTGGAGCAAAAGTGAGAATTTTTTCAGGTGTTGATGTTAGTGATGAAAATGCAATGAATAAGATGTTTGAGGATTTAAAAAATGATAATGTTGTAGTTGATAATATAATTAATAATGCAGGGGTATCAGGCCCAGTAACATGTTTTCCAAATGCATCACTAGATGAATTCAAAAGTACAATTGGAATTCACCTCACAGGAACGTTTTGGGGCTCTGTTCAAGCACTCAATGTAATGAAAGAAGGTAGTAAAATTATCACAATTTCAACATTTTTCACTGAAGAAAAACCATTAGAGCAAAGACCATACAGATTTAGAAGTCCATACACAGCTGCTCAAGGTGCAAAAAATAGATTAGCAGAATTAATGTCATGGGAATTAACAGATAAAGGAATAATTTCAATTGCAACAAATCCAGGACCAGTACATTCAGATAGAATTTACAAAACAGTTTACCCTAAAGCAGCTGCAGAATTCATGAGAGTTGGAGGTTTTGAGGATCTAATCCCAACAGAAGTAGATACAGCAAACAAAGAACTTCTCCCATTGTTAGGTGAAGACGAAGCAATAATCAAAGAAGGGATTTCAAAAGCAGCTACAAAATTAGCAAATGGAAAAGATGTTGTAAAATTAACTGAAACATTTACAAATTTATTAAATAAAATTCAAACAATTGCAGAAAAAGTTCAAAACAACACATCACATATGATTGCAAACAAAGAATTCCTATCTCAAGGACAAGTTGCAGCATCAGTTCTAAATTTATGTGATGATGAAATTGCCAAAATTGTTAATGGTAAAGTAATGCCAGGAGATAGAGTATTTTATCCAGTTAAACCACATATTGGAACTACAACACCAGGAGTTCATCAACCAGATTTTACAGGAAAGGCAGTGGTGTTTACAATAGATGCAACAGACAAGACAGATGCAGAAAGAGTAGAATTTTTAGCTCAACATGTTGAAAAGAATGGAGGTAAAGTTGCATGTTTCATATCACAAACAACTCCAACAAACCTTCAAGAATACATTAGTAGTAAATTCCATTCACATGTAGTAGATATTAAAAATCCAGAAGAAGTTCAAAGATGGCTAAATACCGCACGAACAAATATTGGAGAAATTTTAGGAGTAATTCACATCACAGGTAAATTACCAGAAATTGAAAAATTAACTGAACTAACCAGAGCAGGATGGGAAGAATTAACTGAGAAGTTTATTTCAACACCAGCTACAGTTGCACAAAGAGCATTAGATCAATTTGTACCAGGAGGAAAAGAAGATCCACGTTTGTACAAGGATGCAAAAGGTGCAATCATGATAATCGGTCCAGATTTACCAATAGGAAGAAAAGTTTCAGGCATACAAAGAGCTCAAGTAGAAGTTTTCAGAGGAGCACTAAGACCATTTACCACAACAGTCAATCAAGAACTAAGTGATGTATTAAAATCAAAAATCAGAATGTTTACAATTTTCCCAGGTTCAGTGACAGGTTCAGAACCAAACAATCAAAGAATTGCAGATGCATTTAATTTCCTAGTAACAGAAAATGCACTTTCATCAGCAGAAGTTACATTTTGTGTTGATGAAACAAGATAAGGATGAAGAAGTTTTCAGAATTTAGAGTAGGAGAATCATTTTATGCCACATGTAGTATTTCAAATGAAGAATTAGAAGAGTATCTTAAATTTTCAAAAATTAAAAATGTGTTGTTAGAGAACAAAATAAAAAATGAACAACAACTAGTATCAGGAAGAGCAATATTATCAAGAATGGAAGGGGAATTCACAAGATTGAGTCAAATTTATGGAAATCACATTATTTTTCTTGGAACAGATGGAGATCCAAGTTGGAAAAATAGAAACACAAGATTTCTAAAACCATTCTACACAGATCAAACTTTAAAATTGAAATTTACTGTGTCAGAAAAACAAAATATTGATGATAAGTTTGGAAAAATTGTAATTGATTACGAAGGAAGTACACAAGATGACAAATTAATCATAATTTCAAAAAAGAATATTTACAGAATAAAAAAATAACAACCACAATAATCTATTAAAAATAAAACTTGAATAAGCCCGTATTGAACATTTAGATAATTTATTTTAATCTTATTTAATCAAAAATCTTCTTTCATACAATATAATTACTCAACATTATCATAATAATTCATGACAGATGCCTTAACTACATACGACAAATTGAATGAAGATATTCAATTTACTGAAGATGAAACAAAAGAGCTTTTGAAATTAAGTGAAAAAGAGATATTGGTTTTAATTCTTTCAGAATTAAAAAAAAATAGTAACAGTAAAACCAATTGAATATAGGAAAAGTAAGACCAGTTTAGTAAGTAAAATACTAAGGAGCCGACTAGTCTCCTCAGCCATTAGATCAAAAGACCCAACGAACACTATCTATCAAAAAATTAGTATAAAAATATAGTAAAATAGATGAGGCTAAAATCCAAATGAGAAAAAATTATTTGTTAAAGAATCAAAAAAGAGTTTTCCAGCAGCTATCATAAGAACAATGGAAATAAGGATTTTTAAATTTCGTTCTTTTACACTTAAAGATAATTTTGCACCAACTAATCCTCCAAAAAAAGAACCAATAGCTAAAAAGCCTGCTTGAAGAAAATCAGGATGTCCTAAAACACTATGAACGATTACTCCAGATAGGGATGCAAAAAATAAAATTAATTGTGAAGTAGGTGCAGCCTTTTTCATAGACATGCCCATTCCAACAACCATTAACGGTACAAAAATAATTCCCCCACCAATTCCAAAGAAAGAAGAAATTATTCCTGCAAAGAAACTAGAACCAATTGCAAAAATAATCATTTGTTTAGAAATTATTTTTTCTTTAGATTCAATTTGTTTTCTCAAAAAAATGTAAATTGCAGATGCAATCAATACAAGTCCAAATAAAATTTTAAAAATATCAGGAGCAATATCAGTAGAAAGTATTGCACCCAAAATTGTTCCAGGAATTGCAAGCAATCCAAGTTTTAATCCTAAAAAATATTCAATTCTTTTTTGTCTAGAATAGGAAATAGTAGATGCAATAGAATTACTTAAAGCTGCAAAAAGACTATTACTTGCAGCAACAGTAGGAGGAAAACCCAAAAATGTTAAGACGGGAACAACAATTATTCCACCTCCAAGACCAATCATAGAACCCAGTATCCCAGCAGCAAAGCCCAAAGGAATTAACCATACTTGATCAATCATCGTAATCTCAAATCAAATAATTTTATCATGTATAATTAGACTACTTTAGAACAATTAAAGTCCACAAATAAGAGTCATTTTTAGAAGTGATTTCAAGGATCAATGTTTCATCACCAAGTCCAGTAATTGTGGATTTTAGAGGAATAGTTTGAGAAGATTCAGCATATTTTGATTTTGCAGTATTTAGCCAATCATTAACAGATTCAAAATTTCCAGGTTGTTTTTCATTCCAACAATCACACACCAAGGCTTCAATCATGGTTTCAAAAACAATTTCAATTTCACTAGATTTTGTATCTAAAAATGGGGATGAATCAATTATGGCAATAGCCATTATCGGATTATCTGGACTTCCACCCATGTTGATATTTCCAAGGGATTTACCATCAGGGCCTTGAATAGCAGTAGTAGTACAATAATTGATAGTTGATAAAATATCATCACGAATT
>JABGZU010000002.1 GCA_018674605.1 Candidatus Nitrosopumilus sp. | reverse complement strand
CCAATCAGATTTTATTAATATTTTTTTGAATACTAGTTATAGTTCACTTTTTTTATTGAACGAATAATTTGCTTGCTAATTTTATCCATAAGATATGTATCCACATAATCAAAATTTTCACAAATAACAAAATTATCTAGAAAAATTTCTTTCATTTGTGCAGTATTTTCCGCGGTATTCTCTCCAACATAAATTCCATTACAAATAATCCCTTTGTGATGCATTTGTTTAATTCCTTTTCGTGCAATTGCAATATCCTCATATTCATTTGGATGTCCATCTGTAATTAAAAAAAACAAGCGTCTTTGACTGGTCATTTTTTCAATCTCATGCTTTGCATAACCTACTGCCATTGCAAGTGGTGTTTCTCCAAATGCCTCAAGTGAACCAATTTGTGTTGGGTTTGTAATTTTTTTTATATGGCAATGACCTGCTGTTCCATTCCAGCCCATAATTGTAAGTCTAACGTGTGGTAAATTTGATATCGAGTCATAAAGTGTTGCACACATACGCCTAACTGTATCCATATTATCCTTCATAGATGAACTCTCATCAATTGCTAAAATAATGTCAAACCCTGCAAATTTTTTAGAATTGATTAAAAACTTTCCAATTTTATTAATTTTAAAATCAATATATGCATCAACATCAATATCTTCCCCTGTTGAATCAACATCCCCCATTCTTCCGCCTTGAATTTTTTTAAATGTATTTTTTAGTTTTTTAGATGTTATTTTATTAAATTCAATTAAATCCGTATGTTTGTGTGTATCAACAGTAATGTGACTTTGAATATTTTTCCAAGTAGTTTTTTGAACTGTTTGTTTTTTAGAAATTTTTTCTAATTCCTTCTCTATGGTTGAAATTTCTTTTTTACCTGATTTTTTTAGCCTTTCACGTGTTTTCTCAAAGCTAGAGTTATTTTTATTGTCAAGTTCAAAAGGATTTTTAAAATCTGATAGTAATTTACTTTTTTCTGTCTCTACATTTTCTTCCTGCTTTGTTCCTGGTTCATCATCTTTTGCTTTTTCATCTACACCCTCTTCAATTTTTTCATTAATTACATCCTCTAAAGTTTTTGAAGATTTATCATCATTTTGTTCTGAACTTGTTTTTGATTCCTCTGTACCTTCTTTTGATTTGTGATTTCGTATTTCATCACTAAGATAATCTTCAAGAGCCTGATTTTCATTTTTTTCTTTCTTTCTAAATAAAAATTCTTGAACTACTTTTTCCCAATACATTAAAGCAAGATCATATGCTCCTTTCTTTCCTGTTAGTTCTACTCCTTTGATATAATCAATGGCATCTTTGAACTCACTTTTTAAGACTAAATCCATCTGATCATATCTTGCAAAACGTAGTGCTTCTATTGGGTCAATTGGAATTTTAATTTCTGGAAACTCTTTTTTAAAATCCTCGGCCCTTGCATCTACAAATCTATCATTTGCACCTGGATAAATTTCGCCATAACATGACTCAACACGCCTAATTTCTAAAATATCATAGATAATTTTTAAATTTTTTAAAAGTAGTGTGTGCTGTACTTTGGTTGTATCAGGTTTTATGGTGCTGATATATTTCTTAAATTCTTTATCTGGAGAATTAAAAATAATTTTTGAAAGAATTCTTTCTAGTTTTGTTTTGGGTGTTACTGCCTCTGCTACAACTCCCAATCTTATTTCATATTCCGAACCCGTATTTTCTAATTCAACTGTATTATCATCAGAAAGATTTAGTTTGATCTTCTTTTTTTTTAATTGCTCAAAAATACCAATCATGTTGTGATATATTTCGTATTCTGAATTTTTTTCAAAACTTAGATTGTTGCTATCTGAATTCAGAAACATTATTGAGTTTTTTTAGATACATCAAACATTTCTTTTCCAAAGATACTTTCTATGCGCGATTTGATTGTATCGATTTGATCCTCTGCATCATAATTTCCTAGAACTTTTAAATCTAAAACTAATTGTCCTGCATTAACCCCATCAACTGATTTGTAACTACGGTACAAGTGAAATGCATCTGATATGTCTCTGGTGGATATTGCATAATCTAAACTTCCATTCTTCTCAAGGGCTCTTGTTTCCATCGCTAATAGAAATATGCCTTTTGAAAACTCTTTTGGAATTTCAGTTAAATTTACCATTGACATTTCTTCTTTTGTTTCTGGATAATTCCAGTTCCAAATTGCAAATCTACTTTTTAGATCTTGATTTAATTCATAAATTCCGCCATTGTTACTTGGATTGCTTGTTGCAAAAACTATTAGTTTTGCATCTGCATCCAGGTGAAATGTTTTGTCAAGTGCATCAACGTATAATCCAGAACGCCAATCAAGTAACGGATTAAGTAATTTTTGCATGGCAGGTGCTAGTGAACCTACTTCTTCAAGACAAAGAACTGCAATTTTTGATTTATTTGCAAGTTCAATTGCTGTGGGAATTACACCAAGCTTGAATGGGGTAGTTCCACTTTTATGAATTATAGAACGACCAATGAGGTTACTTTCTTTTGTTCCCTCACTACAATCGTATTGGATAAATGGCATTTTTGGTTTTTTAGATACCCATTTTGCAATACTGAGAGTTTTACCAATTCCTTTTGGCCCCTGGATTAATAGTGGTTTCCTACTTGAGAGTAATCCATCGTAGATTTTAAACTCGTTTCTAGTTTCAAAATATGATGGTATTTTACGAACATAATGGTCTTCAGGTACTACTTGGATGTACTCTAGACTTGAAGGATTAATTGCAGATGATTCTTTACTCAATTTACTAATTCCCACTTTTTGTCTTGTTTAAAATTTATATTTTTTAAATTATTCATGTAAATGTCTGATTCTTTATCAATTAAAACTATTGTAAAATAGAAATAATCATGTAAAATCAATTAAATCT
>JABGZU010000074.1 GCA_018674605.1 Candidatus Nitrosopumilus sp. | reverse complement strand
TGATGAGATTGATTCAATCGCTCCAAAAAGAGAAGAAGTGTCAGGGGAATTAGAAAGAAGAATAGTTTCACAATTATTAACATTAATGGATGGTATGAAATCACGAGGTAAGATCATAGTAATTGCAGCTACAAACAGACCTGACTCTATTGATCCTGCACTTCGAAGACCAGGTAGATTTGATAGAGAAATTGAAATTGGGATTCCTGATGATGAGGGACGATTACAGATTCTAAATATTCATACACGCGGAATGCCTCTGGATACGGATGTAAATATTAAACAAATTGCAAAGACAACACATGGATTTGTAGGAGCTGATTTAGAAGTACTTTGTAAAGAAGCTGCAATGAGATCACTAAGAAGAATACTACCTGAAATTAATTTAGAAGAAGAAAAGGTTTCAAAAGAAGTATTACAAAAAATAAAAATTACCAAAAACGATTTTACAGATGCATTAAAAGAAGTTAGACCTTCTGCACTAAGAGAAGTCCTAGTGCAAATTCCAGATGTAAGTTGGGATGATGTTGGAGGTCTTGATGAATTAAAAGAAGAATTACAAGAAGCAATTGAGTGGCCATTAAAACACAAAGAAGCTTTTGAATATGCACATGTAAAACCTCCAAAGGGCGTATTGTTGTATGGTCCTCCAGGAACTGGTAAAACATTGATAGCAAAGGCAGTTGCAAAAACAACAGAATCAAATTTTATCAGCATTAAAGGCCCTGAACTACTTTCAAAATGGGTGGGAGAATCTGAAAAAGGTGTTAGAGAAATATTTAGAAAAGCACGAATGGCAGCACCATGTATTATTTTCTTTGATGAAATAGACGCACTTGTTCCAAAAAGAGGTAGTGCAGGTTCAGATTCACACGTTACAGAGAATATTGTTTCACAAATCCTAACTGAAATTGATGGGTTAGAAGAACTAAACAATGTGTTGATAATTGGTGCAACAAATCGATTAGATATTGTAGATCCTGCATTATTAAGACCAGGTAGATTTGATAGAGTTATTGAAGTTCCAAATCCAGATATTAAAGGAATAGAAATGATTTTCAAAATTCACACTAAAGATAAACCACTTTCAGAAGATGTTGATTTGAAAAAAATAACTGAATTATCAAAAGGATTTAGTGGTGCAGAAATTGAAGAAGTATGTAATCGCGCATCTCTTTGTGGAGTTAAAAGATTTGTAGAAAATAAAGAGAAATCAGTAAAAACAATTAAAATAACTCAAAAAGATTTTGAAAAATCTCTAGAAGAAATAAAGAAAACAAAAGAATCTTAGAAATTACATGCTTATTTTTAACACATTGAAAATAATATCTAAAAAGAACACATGCAAATACAATGATCCTTACAAATTTACTTTATTTTTAAAATAAGAATTTTGAATTGAAATCTACTAGACATCAATTTAACATATAATTAGATTGATTGAATGTTATTTCTAATAGTTTTAGCTGATATTTTAAATAGATTTTTTTCAGATTGATTAAAATCCATATTTTGAATTTCTATAATTCCGTCTTGATCAATTTTTGTAGGAACACCTATGGCAACATTATATTCTCCATATTCCCCTTCAAGTACTAGAGATACAGGAATGATTTTTTCTTTTTTATTGATAATAGTATCAATCACATCATACACATTTTTAGCAATACCAAATTGAGAACGAGTTTTATAATCTCTTAATGTTTTCCAATAATTTCTAACATTCAAAGTAATAGAATCTTTTTCAACATCTGACATTGGAAAAAAATGTCCGTTAACGTGAATATTGGAAAAAATAGGCACCATAGTATCACCATGTTCTCCAACAACTAAAGCATTAGTAATGGATGACTGAAGAATGGAAAATTTTTTTGCGATATGATATTGAAATCTATTAGTATCAAGACTAGGGGCAATTCCAAACACTTTGAATCTAGAAAACTGAGTTTCCTTTTGAAAAAAATAAGTTAAAACGTCAAGAGGATTTGAAACTATCAAAACTATTGCAGAAGGGGAATAAACTTTAATTTTTTTTGCAATTTTCTTTATCATAGTTACTTGTTGAGATATATTTTCAGATCTATCGTTTAAAGGGACTTCGGTACTTGCAGTAATTATAACAATATCTGAACCGATTAATTTAGAATAATCATCAGTTCCACTAATAGAAAATTTTGAAGTAGAAGGAATTGCATTTGTAAGATCTAAAGATTTGGCAATTGCCTTACTTTTAGTGCGATTAATCAATAAAACATCATCTAATGCATTGCATACACATAGAAATGCAATAGATGTACCAACACTACCACTACCTATAATTGAAATCATATCTGTCTCCCACTGTTATTTTACTATCATGACTGGTATTTTGGATTTGTGTAAAACATGATTTGATGTACTTCCAAGAAAAATCTCTTTAAGAGCACCCATGCCTCTTGAACCCATAATAATTAAATCAAATTTTTTATCATGTGCAAATTTAATTATTTTTGTGTCTTCGTTCCCATACAGTATTTCTGTATAAAATAAAATCCCCTTTTGTGCTGCTTTCATCTTTGCTTTTTCCATAAATTTCCTTGTATTTTTTAATAGAAATTTTTTAACGTATTTCTTTTGTTCAATTGAGAAAGGAGTGTCAAGATGAGTAACATATACTCCTGTGATGGTGGCTTGACAATTTCTTGCCAGAATTATTGCTTTATCCAATCCTCTAAACGAATTTTTTGAACCATCTAATGGTACTAAAATGTCCTTAATCATATTTTTCTCTTTATTTTACAATCATAACAGGACAATTAGCTTTTTGTGATACGCCGTTTGCAACACTACCTAACAATAGTTTATCAAAACCTTTTCTTCCATGAGAACCAATCACAACTAAATCATGTTTTTTAGATTTTGTAAAAGATATAATCTCTTTAACAACAGAGTCGGATTTTAAAATCTTAAATTTTAAAGAAACATCCTTATTTTTTGCAAAATGCTCTAATTCATTAAAATGATTTTTAATAATTTTACTTTGTTTTTTTATTTGTTGAGAAACAGTACTTGATTGATAATATAGATGGTAAGATGCATAAACCTCAATACATGTAATGACTGTTATTTTAGAGTCATATTTTTTTGAAATGTCTAATGCAACTTTAAAGGCTCTTGTAGATTGTGAGGATAAATCAACTGGAACCAGAATATTTTGAAACAGCATTAGTTTGTACCTCTTTTTCTAATACTTTCTTTTTGACGACTATCTACGTGCTTTGATAACATCCCTTCTAGTTTTCTACATAATTTATCTGTAATTTTGAGAATACTCCATCCTGATTCTGTGTAAATTATTTGATTTTTTGCAGTTGTTATGGTTGCCCTAACTTCATAATGTGTTCTTGATCCTTCGGAATTTTGAGTTTCCACTGCAATTTTTGCCTCAATTATATCAGATAGTACTTTTTTAGATTTTTCTAGAGCATCTCCAAACTTTAACATTAGAAATTCGCCATCCGGTGAATTTTTTGGTAACCCAATTACAAACAAAGGAACTTTTTCTAACATATCCATGTCCTCCGTTGATTTTTTTTAATTGCATTAACTACTGTATCTTTTAATTCTGATCTAACTAGTGCCTCTATTTTTTTCATAAATTATATTTGTTCTAAATTTCTTTAAACCACCATGTAAATTCTCATGATTGATTTTCAACAAAGATATTGTGGATGATATATTTAACAAATTATAAACTAGAGATTTTATGAATATAAGAAATTTAAAATTATCAAAAATAATTACACATCCAATTACAATAAGTCCCAATACAACACTTGCAAAAGCAAGAGAAATTCTATTAGAAAATAAAATAAAACGAGTGATAGTAGTAGATAAAAGAAAACCTGTAGGGATTATAACTGAAAAGGATATTGCCAAAAAAATTTATGGATTAGGTACAAAACCAATTAAATCAGTAAAAGCAAAAGAATTCAAACCAAAAAAAATATTCACATTAACTAGGAATAATTCTATTCAAGAATGTGCAAAAATGATGAAAAAATATAGTATTAGTTCAATAATTATCGTAAATGAAGATAATACTCTAGAAGGAATTGTAACAAAAACAAGTCTTGTAAAGATTTTCCTCACTACTGAAACAACTCCAATCAAAGTTTCAAAAATAATGCAAAAAAAGATAATTTTTGCTGAACCAAGTGATCCAATATTGCTTGTTGAGAGTTTATTGATAAAATATAGAATATCTCGAATAATTATAAAAAGAGGGCAAAAACCTGTAGGGATTATAACTTTTAGAGATTTTGTGCCTGCAAAAATACCTCAATGGATTGCAGATTCAGCAGATCCTAAAGAAGTTCAAGAATACAAATTCAAGAAAGGATTGAATGAGATTAATTCAAATCAAATGAGCTATCTGTTTCCATTTCATGCTACAGACATAATGACACCCAATCCAGTTACAGTTGAGAGCGATAAAGATATCCAGTATGCCATAACCCTTATGATCAAATATAATATCAGCGGAATTCCAGTTGTTAAAAAATCAAAATTATGTGGAATAATCACTAAATCAGATATTGTGCAGGTTCTAACTAGATAATTTTATTTTACAATTAATACGGGTTTTTTAGATTTATGTAAAACATGATTTGATGTACTTCCTAAGAAAATTTCTTTTGCAGAACTTCTTCCCCGATTACCCATCACAACTAAATCAATTTTGTTTTTAACATTATTTGCAAATTGTGCAATATCCTGTCCGGGTTCACCTACAATCATTTTTCCAGTTAATTGAATTCCTTTTTTTGCAGCTCTAACTTTTGCGCTCTCAAGTAATTTTTTTATTTCTGAAATTGAATTAAAATCTAAGAATCCTAATGGATGTATGGCATAAATTCCAGGTACTGGTTTAATTGATAGAGCAGTAATTGTTTCATGAGATTGTCTTGCAATGTGAATAGCCATATCTAATGCCCGAATTGAATTTTTTGATCCATCAAGTGGAACAAGTATTTTTTTTATTTCAGTTGCCATATATCAAAACAAGTTATTGTAAAGTTTAAAGACTACAACGATTATCTTGATTGATTTTCAAGAATGAGATTCTTAACTAATATCAAATATCTAATTATACATAATAATTAGATGGGAAGTGCAAAAACTATGACTATTGAAGATGTAATGACAAAATCAGTAATTTCTGTTGATGCATCAATAACAATTAATGAAGCTGCAAAAATGATGGAAGATACAAAAGTTGGGGCAGTAATCGTAATGGAAAATAACTCCCCTGTAGGAATTGTAACTGATAGAGATTTTGCAATAAAGGTTGTAGCTCAAGCATGTCCCGTTACACTCCCAATTAAGCAAATAATGTCATCTCCATTATTTTCAATTAATTTAGATGAATCTGTAAGAACTGCTGCAGATTTAATGTATGGTAGAAAAATAATGAAATTACCCGTAATTGATGGTGAGAATGTTGTTGGAATAATAACTGCACGAGATATTGTTAGTTTATTGGCAGTTTGTACAGAAGATGATGTAAGGGATATGTATTTTCATTCAGTAGTGAAAATTTTTGCAAATTACAGTCCTTATAATTGAGAAAAATATCAAATATTGGTAATTACAAGTAATAGGGTATTTGTATATTTTTTAACGTAAATGTAATATTTTAAAACGAATTTATTTTAAAATAGTGTATCAAATCAGATTATGTTTAAAAAAAATAAAAAATAAAAAATAAAAAAATAATTTATTGCCCGTTATTTTTTTCCCAGTTGGCTCTTACTTCAGCTGCTTTTTCCTCAAAAGGATCTTGGTGCCATTTTTCCTTATTCAAAGCAGGTGAAAATGCAGTAGTTTGAGTCAACACTCCTTGCTGTGCCGCAAGAGCTGGTTCTGCATCCTCAGGAATGTAGTTTACTTGGTTTGCAGTACCATATGCAATAGCGCCTGCCATTGCAAATACGCCAACTGCAATACCTCCAAGAACCATAATTGTTTTGTTCATGAATTGGTTTTCATTTTTTAATATTAATGAAGTAAGTTTTCACTGCAACACAATGAACTGCAAACTAAATTTTTAAAGGAAAATTATTCCAAAAGCTTGTGCAAGAATAGCAATAACTGCAAAAATTGCAATCTTTACTCCAAGACCCATATTTTTCAATGATTTTAAATTCAAGTTAATAAAATTTATAAAAATTTTCATTAAAATGTTACTTTCAGGGCATGGAAATGATTTTTGTAATTAAATGATTATCAACATGTGTCAAAAAATATTCTAATTGAAACTGTAACTTTGGGTTTTAGTGAAAATATTCAACAACAGATAGGATGCATTTAATGTTAAAGTATGTTAACCGTCCAATTTACGCCTATTTTCCACCTAGAATTATAATACAAGATCAAAGAATTTGTAAATGAGACTAGATAAAGAGGAGAATTAAAAACAAAAATTTTATTTTATAAAATTTAAAATGGACAATTTTAAAATTATTTGTTCTCAATAGGAAATGATATGGCAGTAATACTATTTCCTTTAATCAGTGTCCTTCCAAGAATAAGGGGGTTTTCACTTGAAACATCTTTTGCACCATCTAGAGTCATATTCATAATTTTATCATATTCCATTAACATTCCTTTGATAGTTTTTCTATCATTCATTTTTACAGTAATTATTTTATTTTTGTATTTTGCAAATAAACTAACAAAATTATCCGACATGTTTTATTTTTGAATTATTTCAATATAACCCACTCAATGATTATTACTAAAAATATAGACTCAAACATGAATTATTATTACAGTGGTAAAAGACACATCCAATTGTGTTTCTAGATTTAGATGGTTATCCCATCAATATCTTAATTATAGTGTACTTTGTTATCATTTATCTTATCTAGAGGGGTAGTAATTGTTCTATCTGAGCCTTTACAGTAATTTTTTCCTTTGTAATGTTTGTGAATTTTAATTTTAGCCATTTTGATACTGTCTATCCCATAAGATCCATGATGATCTGATATTTCTTCACTAACAACATGACAATGGATAGAAACATTACACCATTTACACATGATTTTCATTTTATCATCTTTCATGTTGTTTATGTAAAAATTATAGACTTAAGCATATTGCAAATTAATTCCAATTATCCATTTTATACAAAATGTGTGCCTAGATCAACATGAATTCCAGTTCGGTTCAAATCCCCCTTCTTTTCATGTTCCTTTGTAATCTTGGCTTGTTTTTAGTTTCTAAATTTTGATAAAATAAAAAAACTATGAAAAAATTGATTATAGGATCAAATTTTACTTGTTTTTGATTTTGTATTAATTAAAACTAACATTAAATCATGTTAACCAAAATTTGGTTATTAATACTGAATAATTTTATAATAATCAATTAAAAATAAAAATCCTAAAAATTAATCTCTAAAATATCCTGAAAAACCTAATACAACTTTAATTGAGATGAGAACTCAAATGTCTAACAAAAAAAATATAGAGATTACTTTAGACGTTTGTAAATCTCTTTAAATTCTGTTGAAATATCATAGGCCATGTTAAGCAAATGCACCAACTGATTCATAGATGTTTTATCCCGAGATAACCTTCTTAAAATAGTCAAAGCCTTTTGAGGTGAATTTGTAGTCAATGGGATTTGATCAGACCATGCTTCAAAAGCACATTCAACATCTAGACTAAAATTTAATACAAATTCTCTCCAGGTAGGCATTGTGTTAATTGCATTTTCAGGCAACAATACTTCAGATAATTCACGAAACTGATTTTTCCTATCCAAGTATAGTGTTTCTAAAGCTAGATGAATTTTTTCCTGAGAATACTCTTCAGTGTTTAACATGTACATTCCAGATATACTCATGATAATATTATGACAATATTACAAATAAAGGACATAGTTGATTCTCCAAAGTAAGAAGCAGGGTTATTTCTAAAAAT
>JABGZU010000043.1 GCA_018674605.1 Candidatus Nitrosopumilus sp. | reverse complement strand
CTTGGGAAGCTGACGTCATACCAGACTAAACTAATTCCGCTTAAGATATGTTTCAATAATTATGATTAAATATCTTCATTGAGAAAGTATTTCATGGATGCAAAATGTCCCGAATGTGAAAGAGTTGCAGTTTTAGATGACAATATTACTATTGTAAAATGCCCTCATTGTCATTTTGAAGCTGATTATGATACTTATCTTGAAATCATGAAAGATCATGCAATCAATATGGCTTCAGATTATATTCCAGATCGATCTGGATTGTAATTACCAATAACTTCCTTTGTCTGAACAATCTAAATGGGCGCCACAATTTGGACAAAACATATGGCATACTTGCATATCAACCATTTTGTTTTCACACCTTGGACATTCAATTTCTTTTCCCATGGTCATCTATACTAATCTCAATTTAAAAATAAATGTCCAAAGGTTAATTAGTACTTCAACGTTTTTTTTGAATACTTGGCAAACTTCAAACTTACCATATCTGATATTAAAGGAAAATCTTTATCGAAAGAACTCAAAGATAGTGATGCAAATCCATTGTTAGGATTACAATTAGGAAATGAAACAGACGCTACAGTTGTTGGTTTAAGTGGGAAATTAAAACTCACTGGAGGCAGTGACAAATCAGGAGTTCCTATGAGAGATGATGTTCATGGTGCTGCAAGAAAACGTGTTTTACTTTCTAAAGGTGTTGGTTTACATGATGCAGAACATGGTGATAGAGTTAGAAAATTAATACGCGGAAATACTATTTCTGAAGAAATTTATCAAATTAATTGTAAATTTGATGGAGAATTACCTGTTGAATCACCTGCTGAAGATGCAGCTGAAAAAACTGAAGATAAGAAAGAATAACTTAACATATACCGATTCTATATTTTGACTCATGCATTGGAGAGACACACTTCCTGATTGGTACATTAAAAAATATGGTTATCAGCCATGCATTAACATTGGAACTGCCGGTCATGTAGATCATGGAAAAACTAGTCTTATTCAAGCGTTAACTGGTTCTTGGACAAGTGTACATAGTCAAGAATTAAAACGTGGAATTACAATTCGTGTTGGTTATTCTGATGCTGCTTTTTACAAATGTAAAAAATGTGAAGAACCTTTAGGATATTCTACAACCCCCAAATGTAATAATTGTGGAGGTGAAAGTGAGTTATCTAGAGTTGTAAGTTTTGTAGATAGCCCTGGACACGAAAGTTTGATGGCAAATATGCTTTCAGGTTCTGCATTAATGGATGGTGCATTATTGTTAGTTGCAGCAAATGAAAAAGTTCCTAAACCACAAACAAAAGAACATCTTTTAGCTCTTCAAACTCTTGGAATTCAACAAATAGGTGTACTTCAAAATAAAGTAGATTTACTTTCTTATGATGAGGTACTAGCAAATTATAAAGATATTACAAAATTTGTTAAGGGAACTAATGCTGTAAAATCTCCTATTATTCCAATCTCTGCTCAATCTGGATTAAATATTGATGCATTAATTGGTGCCATTGAATCTACAATAAAGACGCCTGAACGAGATGAAAAAGCTGATCCTGTAATGCATGTTTTACGTTCTTTTGATGTAAACAAACCTGGTATCAAATTAAAAGATATCAAAGGAGGTGTAATTGGTGGTAGTTTAACTCAAGGAATTTTTAACGTTGGCGATGAAATTGAAATTAAACCTGGTATCATGAATGAAAAAAAGAAATCTTATGAACCTATTCTTACAGAAATAACTTCGTTAGGAACCGCAGCTGGTATTGTTGAATCTGTAAAACCTGGAGGATTAGTTGCAATTGGTACAAAATTAGATCCATCTATGACTAGAAGTGATTCCTTTATTGGTTCAGTAATTGGTAAACCTGGAACACTTCCTGATAATTCTACTTTACTGAAACTTGATGTTAATTTGTTTGATTCTGCTGTAGGAACTACTGAAGACATCAAAGTTAATCCAATACAAACAGGTGAATTACTGCGATTAAACATTGGAACTGCTCCTGTATTAGGTAAAGTCACAAAGGCAAAATCCTCTAATGTTGAAATTGAACTTAGACGACCTGCTTGCATCTTTGAAAATGGACATGTAGCAATAAGTAGAAGAATTGCTGAAAGATGGAGATTAATTGGTGCAGGTATAGTTGGTTGAAGTACTCTGTGATACTAATTTTTTAATTCATTTAGCAACTAGACGAATCAAAAATATTGATAATCTAGATATGGATATAGGATCAATTTCTTTTATTGTTCCCACTGTTGTTAAAAATGAATTAATAAAATTACAAGAAATCCCAGAAAAAAATCAAGAAATAATCACGACGTTAAATTTTATTAAAAAATTTAAAATAATTTCTATTAATGGAAATTATGCAGATCAAGAATTAATTAATTATGTAAAAAATAATCAAAGTATAATTGGTACAATGGATAAAAAACTTAAAAGTAAAATCAAAAAATTAGGGAGTTCTATTTTATCTATACATAATGATAAAATTATTCTTGAAAGTTAGTAAACTTTATTTTAAAAATAATTTATTGAATATGCATGTCTAAATTTTCTATAACTAGTTTTGATTTTAATGAAGGTGAAGAAATTCCAAAAAAATTTGGTTATAAATTTGAAAACAAACAACCTAAATTAAATTTTAATGAAATTCCAGAAGGTACTAAGAGTATTGGGTTGATTATGGATGATCCTGATGCAGTGGCTGCAGTTGGAAAGGTTTGGGTTCATTGGTTACAATATTTTGATTTTCCATCACAAAATTTGATTATAGATGGAAAAACAGATTTTGATGAAATTGGATATGGGGGACCTGCACCACCTAATGGACGACATACATACATCTTCAAAGGTTATGCTCTTGATATTCAATTAGATTTGAAAGAAGGTTACTCCAAACAAGAGTTAGAAGATGCAATGAAGAATCATATTCTTGCAGAAGCAAAGTTAACTGGAACTTTTGCTCCATAAATATTATTTTAGGAATATCTTTCTGCTAATCTATATCGCATGTATTTATCATCTGGAGAAAATTTAGCTGGGTGTACTGATTTTGTTTCTTCACTACACTTTGGACATTTATTTTTTAATGTATAATGATTACATTTTGAGCATTTTCGTAATTGAAATCTCATTTTAATTTTCTCTTGTTTTCTTTGAATCTTCTCTTGTAAATTTGAATAAACCTTTTTTCTTTTCTATGTTAGTTTGAATTTCTTCAATTATTGGCTTTAATGATTTTTCAGCAGATTTAAAATCTTCAGAAGTAATTGAAATTCTATATTTTGGTGCTCCTAGATATGTAATATCCATTGTTGAATCTTTTTTTATTATATCCAATAATGTTTTTTTAATAATTTCAACTCCATCTGATTTGTTATTTGTTATTTCCATAATTCCTCTAATTTCTACTGATGGTAGTTTAATTTTTGAACAAATTTCTTCAATTGATGTTGTAATTTTTTTTGTAAGTTTAAGATCTGTAACTATGCTAATTCCATTTCTTGCAATTTCCATGAATCCATCATAAACAGAATCAAATTTTGTATAGAATTTATCTTCTAATTTTTCAACTTCTTCATCTGTTAAGTTTATTTTTTCTTGAAGATTTTCTAATAATGTTTTACCTTTTTCATATTTTTTTACTTCTTTTAGTTTCTGCTTTTTTTGATCTTTTGAAACTTGTTTTAATGACAAGTCTATGTCTCTTGCTTTTACTTTTTTTACAAGTAAAACTTTCTTTTCCCCATCTTTGACAAATCTATTTACTGATCTAATCCATCCTGGTGCTATCTCTGAAATATGTAAAAATCCTTGAACGTCATCATATTCATCTAATGTAACGTAGGCTCCATGATCCATTACTTTAGTAACTGTGGCTAGAATAATTTCACCTTGTTCAGGCATTTCTTGAGTTTCAGTAGACAATTCTTCTAAAACTTTCCAATCTGTACATTAATGTTGCTCGTTAGAAATCAATCCCTTTTTTTGCTTTAATACCCTGTTGAAATGGATGTTTAATTTCTCTCATTTCTGTTACTAAATCTGCAGCCTCAATTACTTCTTCTTTAGCATAATTTCCTGTTAATACTAAATCTACATTTTG
>JABGZU010000044.1 GCA_018674605.1 Candidatus Nitrosopumilus sp. | reverse complement strand
AGCTGATGGAACAAAACAGGCAATAGTTATGGTAGATCCAAGAAAGAAAGGAATTGTAGTTGGACGTGAAGGTAGAAATGCCGAAAAAGCACGACTATTGGCAAAACGATATTTTGATATTAGCAGTGTATTAATTAACAGCCCTGAAAGGGTAACAATGGAGTTTTAGGATATGCGAAAATCACCTCTTGGATTATTTGCTGGTAGAGTACTAACTACTAAGAAAAAGAAACAACGTTGGGCTATCTCTACTTACAAAAGAAGAAAACTTGGTATTGATAAAAAAGCAGATCCTCTTGGAGGGGCACCACAAGGACGTGGTATTGTTTTAGAAAAAGTTGGTATTGCTGCAAAACAACCAAACTCTGCTATTAGAAAATGTGTTCGAGTTCAACTAATTAGAAATGGTAAATCTGTAACTGCCTTTTTGCCAAGAGATGGTGCCATGAACTTTATCGATGAACACGATGAAGTTACAATTGAAGGTATGGGTGCAACACAAGGTGGTGCAATGGGAGATATTCCTGGTGTTAGATTCAAAGTCTCTAAAGTTAATGGTACATCACTTCATGAATTAGTAATTGGAAAGAAGGAGAAACCAAGGAGATAGAAATGACTGAAACAAAAAACTTGTTATTATCTAGAAAATGGGATTTATCTGATATTGAAATTGTGGATCCTGGATTAAAGACTGCCATTTCTTTAAGAAAACAAGTCTTACCTTACACTTTTGGCCGTTCTGCATTAAAGCGATTCAATAAAGCCGATGTTAACATTGTTGAAAGATTAATTAACAAATCAATGCATTTTGGAAAAAAATATGCAAAAAATACTGGTAGAATGACTGGTAAAAAAACTAAATTAGTTAATACTGTAAGAACTGCTTTTGATATTATTGAATTAAAAACTGGACAAAACCCTGTTCAAGTTTTAGTTAAAGCAATCGAGTTTTCTGCTCCAACTGAAGATACTACTAGAATTGTTTATGGTGGTACTACATACCATGTATCAGTTGATGTTGCACCAATTAGAAGAGTTGACATGGCTTTGAAATTTATTGCTGATTCAGTTAAAGAAGCAACATTTTCTAATCCTAAACCTATTGAAGAACATTTAGCTGAACAATTAATTCTTGCATCAAACAATGATTCTAATTCACCATCTGTAAAGAAAAAACATGAGTTAGAACGTATAGCACAAGCATCTAGATAATCTTCTTTCAAATTCACCAAATCATTATATTCTAAATTACTTGAATTAATTTTAGTAGCCCGATAGTCTAGTGGTCAAGGATTCTGCCCTCTGGATCTCAAGAGTGGATAGGCGGAGACGGCAGTTCGAATCTGCCTCGGGCTACTGTGAAATTATTTTATTCTAACTTCATGTATGGCAGTTGCATAATCGCATTTTGCTTTTAATCGCATATATGGAATTAATTTATAATGAATTGAATACAGATTTTTTTCTTTTAGTATGATTCCTTTTAACATTAATGAAACTAATCCTCTTGATGCAATTGTGATTGTTGTATTTTTTTCCTCACAAACTTTTTCACGTTTATCTTGAAATTGTTTTAATGAAAATGTAATATCATTAATTTCTAAAATCAGAGGCCAAATAATTTCTGCCCAAACAAATCTTCTATTTTCAGTTGCTGATGCATATTTCCCTTTTTCACTCAACATTAATAAGATCTGCAAAAGTGGTTATAACTTAATAGTTGTCTCAAAAAGAAATTCAAGAATCATTAGACATGTTAGAGAAAGATTGGGATTTTGATCCTATCTTACGAAAATTTGTATTAGGTAAAATTACTGATGTATCTGATTTTGCAATTAAAGTTAAAGATGTCATTTTTCATGTTCCTTATCTTAATTCTGAGAAAAAATATATTTTGTGGAAATGTTTTTGGCCTGATTGTCATAATTGTTGCGATAGACAAGGTAGGCTTCCATTAACTTCTGATGATTTAATTACAATTGGTAAAGGTTTGAAATACAAAAATACTACTGATTTTATAAAAAATGAAACTCTTACTGTCACATATCAAGAACCTGGCCCTTCTGGACAAATGACTACCATGACAACAATTAATCTAAAAAGAAAAAAAGATGAAACAGAATCTGAAGATGGAACTCATATTTCATGTAGATTCTTAGATGATGAGGGTGGATGTAGTATGCATCCTGATAGACCTGGAGTTTGTTATCTATACCCATTTGCAAGCTGGCTAGAAAATGAAAAAGGAATTGCACGTGTTCATGCTACATATCAATTTACAGGTGATTGTCCTGGATTTTATCTTGCAGATAATTTAGATCAAATGAAAGATGAACTCAAAGCATACTCTACTACAATTTATGATTATAATATGGCATCAAATCGAACTAATAGAGAAGGATTTAGTTCTGTTAGTTTTGTTTAGAGTAAAATATATTCATTAAAAGAAATAATTACAAAACATCCCCTATGGAAAATATTACAATTAGAGAATCTATCTGTGATGACATTCCTTCACTTTTAGAATTATTATATGAACTTGGAAGGCCAAAATCACAAACAGATAGTGAATTAGAGAAATTTGAAAAACTATTGAAAAACTACATGCGAGAAGATGATAAAAAAATCCTAATTGCTCAAATTAATGATTCAAAAATTATTGGCATGATAAGTATGGTATTTTTATCTAGATTGAATCAAAATACTTTAGAAATGTATATTCCTGAACTAATTGTTTCACAAAATTATCATTCTAACGGAATTGGAAAAAAATTGATTAATTCTTCAATTGAATTTGGAAAAGAAAAAAAATGTCATAGAATAAGATTAGAATCTGGAAATCAACGTATTGAATCACACAAATTTTATAAACATTTGGGATTTGAAACTTCTAGTATTTTTTTTACAAAAGATCTTTAAGCAAATTATGCTTTAGCAACTTTTAGCAAATCTGAAATTTTGATATCCATTCCAAATCTATCTTCGTTCTTTTTCATGTATAGAAATATTGAGATAAAGTCTGGAAGTGCTTTGAGGAAACTGAAATTTTTCTGAATCTTTGCATGTACAAAATTAAAGACCTTACCATAAATTTTGTAGTGTTCATCAACTGCTTTTTCATATGCATCAAAGTCATTCATGTTTTTGATGAAAATATCTACACATTGCATACTTGGAATGATTCCTTCTCCTAACAATGCATAAACTGTGCCAATTGATTCTCCAACTCCTACCACTTTACCTTTGTAAAATGGTTTACACTTGTTTGGAGTTGCCAATCTTATGGGACGGCCTTTAGTTTGGAGAACTTTACCTCCATGTTTTTTTAGAAATGCATCAGTTGCTTTAATGTGATTTTTATTATAATCTCCTGCACCAATATGTGCCCATTTTTCACCTAATGGAAAATACCAGAAATATCCTGACATTCCTGGGAAAGGTTCAATGTAAAAGTCATCATATGGTTCTCCGTTTTCATATTCTACTTTGTATTCATAAGTTGGTAAAAAGAAATCTTGTTCCATCTTTGGCAAGTATTCTCTGTTAAATCCAGTACAATCAACTATTATGTCGTATTCTTTTTCAAGATAATCGAGTTTTGGAGCTTCTCCGTAAATAATTTTTGAATCTTTAATGAAATCTTTGATTAGTGCAAGTTTGTTGTATGTGCACATTCCATGCAATCCAATATCAAATTTAACATCATCATTCATTTTTACATGCATTTTTTTCCCATCATGAATTAAAAAATCATCAAAATTTCTACCAGTTTTTTTACAAAATTCTCTTAGTACTGGTTTGATTGTTCCCCATGCACAAATTGAATCATGTTTTTCTTCTACACTTCGTTCATAACCCGTAACGTCATGTTCTGAGTCTTTTAGTCTGGCCATAAGATAACTACCAGCTACACCCATTCCCATTACTGCAATCTTCAAGATATT
>JABGZU010000061.1 GCA_018674605.1 Candidatus Nitrosopumilus sp. | reverse complement strand
TCTTAAAGAAAAAGCAATGAATGCTCTAATTACAAAAGGATTCACAGAAGATAAAGTCATAATGGCATTACCAACAAAAGTTGGAAATGTTGGAGATTATATGGCAATGTTGTGGATGCCACCAACTCCAGATCACGTAAAGATTCAACAAATTACTAAAGTTGAAGAAGTGAAACCAGAAGGAATGGTTGGTCTTTGGAAAGGAGTTTCAAAAGACGATATAGATACAGTTCAGTTATAATGAATTAACTGAATCCAGCACCAAAGTCAGTGCCTTTTTCCAGCATATCACTGGAATCTGAACTTTTTAATTTTCTATAAACTAGTGTCTCATAAACAATTTTCATTGCTTCCTCATCATTAATATCACAATCAGTTTTAATTTGATTTTTGTATTTTTCTAATTTTGTAACATCTTGTTCATCAAAAGAAACATCATCATGAACCATAAGATTTGCAATTTTTTCAATTTCTAAATTTTGTTTTTCTTCATCCATGATTACCCATAAAATTTCTACTTAATAATACATTCTAACAATAAATTTTCATAAATCAGAAATCAATCCAGATAAAAAATTAGAAAATTCATCATCAGAGAAAATAATTTCCTCAACACTATTTTGACGTTTAGCAAAACGTACAGAATCTAAATGATAACAAGAAGTTTTTCCATTTAATCCACCAAAATAAAATCCAGGACAAGAACAAAAACCACCATCAGGATCAAGCCAATATTCTTCTCCTTTTCCAACTACAGTCCAAATTTTTCTTTGACTAGGTTCAAAAATGTGTAATTTAACACGTTTTTCAGAAACCAATAATTCAATTCGGTCTGGATCTTTACTCATGTAAATTAATTATACATCACAGGTATAATCTTGATGTTTTAAAAAATAATAAATTTTTAGAAATAATTAGAATTTAGAAAGTTATTCAAATTTATCATAAGGTTCAATTGGCTCCATAGTAGTTTTATTATTTTTAAGCCACTCCAAAGTATTAACAAATGAATCTGCAAGTTCAAGTGTAGTTAAAACAGGAACACCAAGTTCAAGGGATTTTCTTCGAATCTGATATTCATCATCTAACATTCCAACATATTTTTCCAACGTTGAAGTACTAGGTATGTTAATTATAAAATCAATTTTTCGCTCATAAAGTAAATCAGCAATGTTAGGTTTTCTTTCAGGTTCTGAGATTTTATGAACAATTTCAACTTGACCAACTTTTTCTTCAAAAAATTCTGCAGTATGTTCAGTTGCTAAAATTTTAAATCCTAAATTTTTAAGTTTAGCAATTGAAGATACTAATCTCTCTTTATTGTGAGAGCCCCCAACAGTTACAAGAGCAGTACCCTTGCTAGGTAAATTATATCCAACAGAAGTTAATCCTTTAGACAATGCATCATAGAAACTATTTCCAAAGCAAGCAGCCTCACCAGTAGATTGCATTTCAACACCCAATGCAATATCTGCACCTTCTAATTGCATAAAAGAAAATTGAGGTACTTTAATTCCATAATTGGTAATTTTTTGCCATTTGTTTTCAGGAATTTTAGGTAGAGGTTTGTTCAATATCGCCTTAGAGGCAAGAGAAATTAAATTTAATTTTACAAGTTTTGATACAAAGGGCATAGAACGTGATGCTCGAATATTAAGTTCAATTACATACACATGTTCATCATGAACTAAAAATTGAAGATTAAACGGTCCACAAATGTTAAAGGTTAATGCAATTTTTTTTGTATATTCATTAATGGTTTCAATAATTTTATTGCTTAATCGCCAAGGAGGGATTACCATCATTGCATCTCCAGAATGAACACCAGCACTATCAATGTGTTCAACAATTGAACCAATGATTACTTGTTTACCATTACTAATACCATCAACATCAACTTCAAGTGAATTTAGCATGAATTTTGAAATGACAACAGGGTGATCGGGGGATACATCAGTAGCTTCTTTCACATATGTTTTTAATTCCTCTTGAGACCAAACAACTTTCATTGCAGCACCAGATAAAACATATGAAGGTCTAACAATTACAGGGAATTCAACTTCCTGTGCAAAAGATTTAGCTTCACTAAGATTAGAAAATGCTTGCCAACGTGGTTGTTGAATGTGAAGTTTATCAAGTTCTGCACTAAATTTTGAACGATCTTCAGCTCTATCAACATCATGTGCACTTGTTCCCAAAATATCAATACCATGTTGTGCAAGTCCAGGAGTTAGATTATTTGCAGTTTGCCCACCAACACAAGTAATGATACCTTTTGGATTTTCAAAATCAGCAATATCTAAAATTCGTTCTTGAGTTAATTCTTCAAAGTAAAGTCGAGTACAAATATCATAATCAGTTGAAACAGTTTCAGGATTACAATTTACTACAGAGACACGTTTTTCGCCATTTTCTTGCAGCCCCCAAACCATGTTAACAGTACCCCAATCAAATTCAACACTACTTCCAATTCTATATGGACCTGCACCAAGTACAACAATTCCTTTTTCATCTTCAGGAATTACTATATCATTAGAATGACCACCATAAGTCATGTATAGATAATTAGTTACAGCAGGCCATTCAGCAGCCAAAGTATCAATTTGTTTAACACAAGGAATTATGCCTAAATTCTTTCGTAAATCACGAATTTCATCAGGGGTTTTATCTTGTGTACGAGCAATTTGTTTATCAGCAAAGCCCATTTTTTTGGCTTCCCAGAGTAGAGACTCATTTAATTCAGAATTTTTTAATTTTTCTTCGACATTTACAATATTTTGAATTTTTTCAATAAACCAAGGATCAACTGTAGATAATTCATAAATTCGATTTACAGAAATTTTCATTTTTAATGCGATTGCAACATAGTAAAGAATTTGATCATCGTGATGAGATAATTTGTACTCAATTTCTTCCTCAGTGAAAGTTTTCCCATTTCTGCGATTTAAAACTAAACCATCATTACCAATATCCAACATTCGAATTGCTTTTTGAAAAGATTCCTCAAAAGTTCTACCAACTGCCATGACTTCACCAACAGATTTCATCGTAGGTCCAAGTCTTCTATTTACTAATTCAAATTTTTCAAAATCCCATCTAGGATGTTTACAAACAATATAATCTAAAGAAGGTTCAAAACAAGCAGTAGTAGTTTTGGTAATTCGATTTACAAGTTCGGATAAATTATAACCTAATCCTATTTTTGCAGACATGTATGCCAAAGGGTATCCAGTAGCTTTACTTGCAAGGGCTGATGAACGTGAAAGTCTAGGATTGATTTCAATTGCAACGTATCTGTCTGAATCAGGTGCAAGAGCATATTGAATATTACATTCACCGACAATTCCAACATGTTTTGTTGCACGTAATGCAGCTGTACGTAACATGTGGTATTCATGATTATCAATAGTTTGAGAAGGTGCAACTACAATATTATCACCAGTGTGAACTTTCATGGAAAGAACATTTTCCATATTACAAACAATTACATTATTACCATCATAATCTTGCATCACCTCATATTCAATTTGTTTCCAGTGACCAATGTATTCTTCAACTAACACCTGACCAACAAGACTGGCTTTCAAACCACGTTCAACAATTTCATGAAGTTCAATTTCATTATACGCAACACCACCACCTCTTCCACCTAGAGTGTATGCTACACGTACAATTACAGGATAAGATAATTCTTCAGCTGTTTTTTTAGCATCTTCAAAATTTGTTACAGTACTACTTTTCAAAACAGGCATCCCACATTGTTTCATAGAATCTTTGAAAAGTTGTCTATCCTCAGTTCTTTTTATTCCAGGAATTTGAGTTCCAAGAACATTAACACCATATTTTTGTAAAACTCCAGTATCTTCAAGATTTACTCCACAATTTAGTGCAGTTTGACCACCATATGCCAGCATGATTCCATCAGGTCGTTCTTTTTCAATTATAGATTCAACATATTCAGGAGTTACAGGAAGCAAATACACTTTATCTGCAAATCTAGTATCAGTTTGGATAGTAGCAACATTAGGATTTATCAATACACTGTTTATTCCATCTTCATGAATTGCTTTAAGACACTGACTTCCAGAATAATCAAATTCTCCAGCTTCACCGATTTTAATTGCACCACTTCCAAGTACAAGGATTTTTTTTAACGATTCATTCTTTGGCATTTTATTTTGACTCCATTAAATTTTGTAATTCTTCAAAAATAAATTTACAGTCGTTAGGACCAGGTGCAGCTTCTGGATGAAACTGTACTGCAATACAATTTTGTTTTTTATGTTTTATTCCTTCAACTGTTTTATCATCTGCATTTGTAAACCACAAATTAAAATCAGATTTTTCTAATGATTCAGGAGTAATACCATAACCGTGATTTTGACTAGTTACATAGACTTGATTATTTTCTAAATTAACACACGGTTTGTTTTGTCCTCGATGTCCATATTTTAATTTGTAAGTATCAGTGTTTCCAGCAATGCCAATAATTTGAGCACCTAAACAAATACCCAATGTTGGAACATTATTTTCAATTAATTTTTTTACAACAGTAATTGTATCAGGACATTTTTGTGGATCACCAGGACCACTACTAAGAACAACACCCTTTGGATTATAAGACATAATTTTTTCATACGAAGTATTCCAAGGAACTAAAATTGCCTTATAGCCAATTTCTCTAATATTTCGTAAAATTGCATTTTTTGCACCAGTGTCAATAACAACTACAGATTGATCATTATCACCGTAAATTTTTTCATGTTTTGTAGATACAACATCCATAAATTGTTCAGAATCATAATGAGTTGCAGATGCAAGTTGTTTTTTTACTTCTTCGACATCAATTTCAGAATCAGATACAACTAATGCAGCCATCATTACACCACCATTTCGAAGTTTCATAGTCAATTCACGAGTATCAATTCCAGAAATTCCAGGAATTTTTTCATTATACATCCATTCATCTAATGTCATTGAGAGATTCCAATGACTTGCAGTTAATGATAATTCATGAACTACTAACCCTCGAATTTGGATTTTACCAGATTCAAAAAATTTAGAGATTCCATCAACATCTTTTATCAAAGGATCAGGAACGCCATAATTTCCAACTAGAGGATATGTCAGAGTTAATAATTGTCCATTGTAGGACGGATCAGTAAGAGCTTCAGTATAGCCAACCATTCCAGTATTAAACACAATTTCACCAAAAGTTGTTGTAGAATAACCAAATCCTTGACCATTAATTACAGTACCATCATCAAAAATTAGTTTTCCAAACTTATTTGCGTGGTTAGATTTCTTTGTAGTAATTGTGACCCTCGTAAAGTCCTAACCAGAGTGAATTTAAGTTTTATGTGAATAATGAATTTTTAAAAATGATCGCAAAAGAGATTCAAGCAACTATAGTGCTTGGAATTCTTCACTCCATTTATGATAAGCACGAATCATTTCAGTAGAAACACTAGGTTTTCGTCTGGACATAATATCCTTGAAATCATTAGTAGTTAGATCTCTTGGTTGTATTGGTTCTTCACCCTCAATAGGTTCATGATAATCAGGAGAATCAAAAATTTCATGTACTGTTTTAATCTGTGCAGCTTGACAAACATCTTTGATATCACTTGCACTGTATCCATCAAATAATTTTGCCAATTCAGTGGTATTGACATCATAATTTTTGCTAAGAGGAGCAGTGTATTGATCAAATAGATTTTCTCTAGCTGCTTGAGTAGGTAATGAAACATAAATTCTTTTTTGGAATCTTCTAAGAAAAGGCCAATCAAGACTCCAAGGTTTATTGGTTGCTCCAATTACATAAAGCATCAATTGTTTTCCTTTTCCATTGACACCATCCATTTCAGTTAAAAATTGATTTTTAGTTCTAACTTCTCCACCAACTTCACTGTTTCTAGAACCCAATAGAGAATCAACTTCATCAACAAACAAAATTACAGGTTTGCCTTCTTTTTCAGCATATTTTCTTGCCATAGAAAATAATTTTGAAACATTTTTTTCTGCTTCACCTAACCATTTACTCATCATAGAAGATGCATCAACATTAATGAAATAACCATCCATTTCATTAGCAGTTGCAGCTGCCAACATAGTTTTTCCAGTTCCAGGTGGACCATACAACAACATTCCTTTTGGCCATCCAAGTGGGAATAAGTCAGGTCGTTTTGTAGGATAAACAATTGATTCACGTAGTGCACTTTTAGCATCATCCAACCCAATTACTTGTTCCCAAGTTACATCAGGTTTTTCTTTCATAATTAATTCTTCAAAATCATTTTCATTTTCTTGTCTTTTCACAGATGCTTTTTGGTCAGACTCAGAAGCTTTAGGATCAACTGCAGGTTCTACACCATGTGCTTGTTGTAATGCACCGATTCTATCATGATATGAACGACATCTTTGTTTGTAAATTTCATTTAGTTTACTATTTGGGTATAATTGTAATAATTTTACAAGAGCATCAATTGCATGTTGATAGTGAGTAATTGCCATTCCACGTGCACCTTGAGAATCAAACTTTATTGCTTCTGAAGCATATTTGCTTGCGGTGTTTTCTAATTCTTGTGGTGCTAAACTCATATCAATTACCTTGTGATATGTCCTGAAGAATTTTGTTGGTATTCTACGGTGTTAATCTCTGTCGCAAAATTGGTTAAATTAATTCCACTTGTTTCATATTCATTATAGTCAGGGCCATCACAATATTTTTTTTTAAAATCAGATTTATCATCAATATGAGCATGCATGTCTTTTACTTTATTAATAGAATCTTCAGCTGACAAAATTAATTCAGAAACCTCATCATCCAAATTACCCATAGAATCAGTAGTTTCAGCAATAATAGAGGTAAAATGCTTTAAAATTGATAGCATTTCTTTTTTATCAGAATATTTTGATAGCATAAAATTAGCAATTCCAGCAATTTTATCTAAATCTTGTAATTCATCTAAAGTTAATTTATCAATTTTATCATTTTCTGAAGGTCTTACTTCAGATAATTTCTTATCTATTACTGAAGAAAGAGAGCGAATTCGTTCAATATCTTTTAAAAAATCTCGTTTAGAATTAAGCATCATCAAACGTTAGATAATTTAGAAAAATCAACAAGAGG
>JABGZU010000126.1 GCA_018674605.1 Candidatus Nitrosopumilus sp. | reverse complement strand
ATTCGTATTGCCCTCCATACGCTAATGCAATATTTAGAAAATAATTATTATAATTTTTTGTTGCATTGTCTAATCGTACTAATACTTCTTTGATGGATTCTGGTAATAATTCAATTCTTCCAATTGCTTTGACTCTCATTTCACATCTATGGATTCTAGGGTCTTTGTACAATTTTTCTAATCTCATTTGAATTAATTCATAGAGTTCCACTAATTCATCATCTTTTCTATCTAAATTTTCTGCTGATAGTGCATATAGTGTAACAATTTTAATTTCAAATTCTTCACACCAATCTAATAGTTTTTCAACTGCATCTGCCCCTTTACCATGTCCCTTTTTATTTATGGCTAGATGTCGTTTAGCCCATCTTCTATTTCCATCTAAAATTAATGCAATGTGATTGGGAATATCTCCTGTTTTAATTTCACTTTCTAATTTTTTACCATATATTTTGTATAATCCTGATAATTGTAAAACAATTTCTTTAATTTTACTCATACTATTTTCCTTAAAAATTAAAGAAGTATCTGATGATATCAGTGTTTTTTATTTTTTTAAATTTTTCCTTAAAAATATTTAATCTGAAATCATTTCTTGATCTTTTTGTTTTCGATATTTTTTAAAGAGAATTGTAGCTGAAACTAATGTGACTGCTAACCCTCCTAATAATGGGGGAATCAATGTAAATGAACTTTCATCAAATATCATTAAATTTGTAAATTGTGCAATTATTGGATATAGTGAAATTAATACCACAATTCTTAAAATATCACTAATTTGTCTTGGAATTCCTCCTATCCAATTACTAAGTAATGTACCTGCAAATATTGCTCCTAGGCCTATCCATAATATTGGTAATGATCCTGCTACAAATTGCCCTAACACTTTTTGATTTGACATACTTTCAATTAACCCTCCATTTGATTCAATTATCTCTGATTCAATTGTACTAATTCCAGCTGGAACTGATGATAGAATTAATAATATTCCTGTAACCATTGTAAACATTCTGATAAAACCTGTCGGAGTTGGTTTTGACCATCTTGACCATGCTCTATCCACATCAAATGCTCTGATTAAAAATGCTCCACCTAAAATACTGACAAGTACTGCAAAAATTTCTGCAGTATATCCGATAACCGTTCCAATTCCTCCTATTAACAAAAGAATTCCTGGAACTCCTAAAAAGAATTTTGAATATTTTGAATCATATGCAATCATTTTTAGATATTTTCCAAAAACTGCATAAGAATACTCTACACTTCTACTTACTTTCATTACTACTCTTTGAACTGATACTACTGGTAGAACATTTTGAATAACTGGAATTACACTTTCATCATCTTCTCCATCAGAAACAATAACTGCCCCATTTGCCTGAAATTTTTCTAATATTATTTTTGCTTCAACTAATATTTTTTCATCTGCTTGTACTCCTCTATCTTTAACCCCTGTAATTGTAGCCACTTCTACTTGGTATCCTTTACTGATCAAATCTTCATATGTTTTAATTGCTGCAAATATTGAATTAGAATCTGCATCTTCTGGATCTTCTAATGCTAATCTTTGCGCTGCTTCAATACATGCATCTCTACCAATTACTGGTGTATTGATCCCTGTTTTTTCACCTACATCGTTATCTCTATCCACACAAATTACTACTAATTTATTGGCTGTAGATTTACTAACATCTTTTTGTACTTTGGTAGATCTTTGTGACATTGCACTTATTACATATAATTAGTTTTTAATCATTTCCAACATTTCTGATTAATATGATTTGATTTTGAGCCTATGGCTTTAGTTCATTTGATTTTTTGATGTATTCTATCGATTCATCTTTAATTGACTGAATTTTATCAATTGTTTGCAAAATCTCTACATTTGAAATTTTATTTTCTATTTGATTTGCTAAAACTTTAGTTTCTAAAATATATTCATTAAATTTCTTCATGCCGTTCATATAACTAATGTAACTTTCTTGCCATTGTTCAGATGGTTTTGAGGTTACAAATTCACTAATTTGTGTAGTAATCTGTGATGATGTAACTTCAGTGATAGATATGTAATCTGATGGTGAAATTTTTCCATCTTTGAGATTTTGATATTCAAGATCTATTGATTCTTGTAATACTTCGTGGATATTTTTTACCCCCTCTAGATATCCTTCATAATCTGTTACTATGAAAGTTGTATCGTTTTCTTGTGGAATTACCCATAATAGAAAACTAGCACCTGTAATTAATGATAGAATGATGGCTGTTACTGCAATTCCTTTTTTTGATGCCATTTGTTATTTTTATTATCATCTAGTTTATAATTGATAATTTTTCTAAAAATATTACTACTTTAATAAATTTATGAAAAATTCTCATTATTTTATAATTTTAAACTTAATTTTTTTAAGAATATCCTGAAAATTCATTAATTCTTTGAGTTTTTTACTTATCTTAGGCGTCAAAAATAACTACATACATCTAGTTTATGGTCTAATATTTTTCACAGGCTCTTACTAAATACTCGAAATAATGATGAATTTCATAATGGTTCAAGCATATTGTGTAAAATGTAGAGCAAAAAGGGATATCAAAGATCCTAAAGAAGTAAAGCTAAAGAATGGACGTCCAGCTGTCAAAGGCACATGTCCAACTTGTGGAACTAACGTATTTCGTATTGGTGCAATGCCAAAAGAATAATTCAAAATCAATCCACTAGTTTCCCATTTTTCAAAAACAATATAGGGAATACTATCCACAATTTTTTTATGACTAATACTGATTATGAAAGTCTGCTTAAGCGTATTGAAGATAAACTAGGTAACTCTACAGAAGAATCTTCAACTAGGTTTGAACTTCCAATTGTAGATGTAATGTGGGAAGGTCAAAAAACATTTTTGCGTAATTTTTCAGAATTTCCTAAAGTCTTAAGACGAGATCCTGATAAAGTCCTTCAATACCTTTCAAAAGAATTTGCAGTTCCTGCAGAAAGACTTGGTGATAAGGCAATGTTTGTTGGACGTAGAGCACCTGATGATTTTACAAGATTATTTCAAATTTATGTTAAAGATTATGTTGAATGTCCAACATGTAAAAGTCCTGACACCAAAATTCTTAAAGAAAATCGTATTTCCTTTTTAATTTGTGAAGCATGTGGTGCAAAATCCACTTTGAAGGGTAAATATGCGTAATGCAATTTTCAGTAAAAATTTCTGATTATCAAAAAAATATGATGATTAACATGTGCGATGCTGAATTAATGGGAAAAGATATTGTTGATGGTGAATTAAAAATTAACATAAATGAAAATTATTATGGTAAACAATTAGTTGATAAAGACGAAGCAATATCTTTGTTAAAATCTGCATCTATTCTGAATCTTGTAGGTAAAGAAACAATATCTTTGGCAACTGGTCTTGGAATTGGTTCTGAATCTGGAATCAAAATAATTTCTGACATTCCATTTTTGATTATTTTTAATGCTTAAAATGGATTTTTATTTTAAAACAATATCTTTTATCTAGTGTATCTGGTAATTGATGATTGATGACTGATACTATTAGTAGAAAATTAGAATCCAAAATTGACAATAAATTAATCTCTAAATCTAAACGACGAGGACTTGAAGATGGATTTAAAAAAGGAAAAGTGATTAATGAAGTTTTAGATAAACCCACTGTCATGACTCTTTACAAAATGATTACTGATCATGTCATTGCATATGTCAATGGTTCTGTAAGTGCTGGAAAAGAATCTGTTGTTTTTTGGGGAGTTGCTGATGATGATGCTGATGTTGCTTTAAAAATTTATTTGGTTAGTACTTCTAATTTTAAAAAACGCGAACCATACATTATAGGTGATCCTAGATTTCGTCATGTCAAAAAAGGCACCAAAAATTTAGTCTATTTATGGGCAAAAAAAGAATATCGTAATTTATCTCAATGTTATAATGCTGGTGTTCCTGTACCTCGACCACTTTATGTCACAAATAATGTACTTGCCATGGATTTTGTAGGTGTTAATGGGTCGCCTTGTAGATCTTTACTAACCTCAAATGTACAACAAAATGATTATGAACAAGCAATATCTCTGATTCGAGATCTATATGATAAAGCAAAATTAGTTCATGGTGATTTCTCTGAATATAATATTTTTAAAACTGATGATGGATTAGTTGTATTTGATTTAGGTTCTGCAGTTGACCTTAGACATCCAAATTCTAAAGAATTTCTTAAAAGAGACATTAATAACATTACAAGATTCTTTAAGAAAAAAGGAATGAACGTTGAAGATTCTAATGAATTATTTGAGGATATTGTAAATGAGTTTTCAAAAGTTAATTCGTATACCTAATGATCGAATTGGTGCTTTGATTGGAAAATCTGGTAATGTTAAATCTTCAATTGAAAAATCCTGTCATGTTTCAATTGATGTTGACGGTGATAATGGTGAAGTTTTTGTAAAATCTATTGGTGATGTTGAAAAAATGCAACCATTCAAAGCAATAGAAATTGTTAGTGCAATTGGAAGAGGATTTTCTCCCGAAAATGCAATGACTTTGTTGGAAGGTGAAAATACTTTACATGTAATTGATCTTAGAGAATTTGCTGGAAAATCTAATGCAAATGTTGAAAGGATAAAAGGGAGGATCATCGGAGAAGGAGGCAGAGCAAGAAAAAATATGGAAAATCTTACTAACACACATATCTCAGTTTATGGAAGAACCGTTTCTATTATTGGTGATGCCAGTAAATTAAGATTAGTTGTTGATGCTATTTCTGCTATTTCTAGTGGAGGTATGCATGGTGCAGTTTATGATAAATTAGAATCTGCAAATAGAAGAACAAAACAAGAAAAGATGCAATTGTGGGAAGATCAAGATGTCTTCTATTAAAGAAAAATTTAATCAAATATCTCCTAGTGAGTTTTTTTATAGTAATCGTGATTT
>JABGZU010000004.1 GCA_018674605.1 Candidatus Nitrosopumilus sp. | reverse complement strand
TCAATATGTTTTAAAATTCCACCACCAAATACATTTCCAGCAGGATTTGCATCTGAAGGAAACATTCTAACAATTACTTCAGCATGTGATTCAGATGGACTTTTTTCACGAATATTGGAATTTTCTGATGACATTTTTAATCTGTATAATACTCCAAAAAGTATCTAATTTAATTTAATCAGTTAATTGTAATTATTTGAAATATTTCTCTAGTTTGATTTTATCAATTTTAGGGATTTTTGCCATTTCAAATCCTTCAGGACGTTTTAGAGTGGAGCGTGTTGCATCAATACCCATTTTTGCTGTCTGTAATTTTTTCTGATCACTTGAAGGATCAAGACTGGAACCACGTACATTTTTGATAATAATTAGATCTTTATCAGCTTGGAATCTAGTTGCCATAGCGTATTCAACTGATTCGGCATTAGTAGGATCAATATCCTCATCAACAACAGTAACTTGTTTTAAAGATCGATGAGATTCAAAGGTTTTTTTAATAATTTTTTTGGCATCAGATTCAGTTTTCTTTTTTATTTGAACAACAGCGTGTAACCAATTAGAACCACCATTAGTCATAGAAACCTGTTTAACTTGAGAAAAAGAATTTTTCAATTCTCCATTTAATTTTGATTCAATTGGCATACCCATCAATAATCTATGTTCAGCATAACCAGAAAGTACATCATGAAAAATAGGGTTATTTCTAAAATACAAATTTTCAATTTCAAAAACAGGTTGTGATCTTTTGTGATCATAAGTTTGAAGCATTTCAACCATCCATTCTGGATGTACTTTATCACGAAGAATTTTTCCTTCCATTACAATTTCAGCACCAGATGGAACATTCAATCCAGAAAATGGAAGTTTTGATAAAGTTAGTTTTCCACCTAAAAGAGAATTTGCAATATCAATTTCATCTTTACCCCAATCAAATTGATATGCACCAGCAATTGAAATTGCAGGGTGAACACCAACAGTAATTGCAATTTTTAGATCTTCATCATGTTCTTTTGCATCAACAAAACATCGGTGTAAATGACGACCTTCTACCATTCTAATAGAAAAATGAGTTTTATCAATTGGCATCATTCGATGAAAAGATGAATTTTGTTTTCCAGTTTCAGGATTTTTAGCATAAGCAATTGAGGAGGTAATAAAAGGTCCAGATTCCTTCTCAAAATGAGTAACAATAGGCATAGAAAGAACATTTTTTGATTTATTTTCCATGAATTTACCATTTGGAATTATTTTTGGGGCTTTAGCATTTTTAATTGCAGAAATAACTTTTTGATGAATATTCTTATCAGTACCACCAACTGCCAAAGCAAATCTTTTTCGAGTTCCAACTAAATTAGAAACTAGACGAAAATCACTTTCTTTAATATTTTCAAATAAAACTGCATGAGAATTATCAACTTTTGCTGTAATTCCAGCAATTTCATATTTTGTGGATACTTTTGTTTTGATGGTTTTTAGTTCTTTTATTTTTTTGACTTTGGAAATGTATTCTCTTAAATCACTCATTTTCAATCATTTCCATTATTTCAGACATTAAGGCTTTTGCGGTGTCAGGTTCTAATTCTTTTTGAATATAAGTAGAAACTAAAGCAATTCCTTTCATTCGAGTACTTATTCGTTCAGCGACAAGTCTCAAAAATAATGATTCAGATCTTGAAGGAATTATAGTAGTTGTAGTAGGAGTTGGACCAGTTGCTAAAGAAACAATCATAGAACCAATCTTATCATTACCTTCAGTTACAGAAACAAAATATCCATTATCAAATTTTTGAATTTTTAAAGAAAAACTACGACCATTCAAACTTACTAATTTTTGAAAAAAGTTATTTGAAGAGTTCAACATTTCTTAAAACAAATCTTATGCTTTTATTGCTATTCATTCATTGTCTGGATTTTTTTTACACTTGTTTTGGTGTTTATCAATAAACACATATGGTTTTGAACAATATTGACAAGCTGTTTTTTCTTTTCCTTTAGTTGTTTTAGCTGCTTTTGCTTTAGTTGTTTTAGCTGCTTTTGCTTTAGTTGTTTTAGCTTTAGCTTTAGTTGTTTTAGCAACAGATTCAACTTCAACTGCTTTTGCTTCAGCCTCAATTGAATCAGCCTCAACTCTTGCACGCAATTTTGCTTTATATTTCAAATTACGTGGTTTTGTTCTTAATCTATATCCACAACAAGGACACCAAAGTCCTTCCCATTTAATGAAGATTTCACAAATTTGACATCTACGTTGTCCAGAAGCATATCGCCCAGTACCAACTGGTTTCTGAGCCTTGTATCTAACACAAATTCCTTTACATGTCATTTTAGTAATTTAAATAGAAAATGTATGTATATAAGCATGGATCGCAATAAAATTCAAAAAATATTAAAAATGATATAATTATTTCATATTATTTTATTAAATAAGTATAAATTTTAAAAAAAAACAAAATAAGTATAATAAATACCTATAGATGATTTTCTCTAGAAAATATCACAACAAAAAAATTCTAAAATAGATTACAAAATTTTAGATATAATTTTGTTGCAGTACAATCTAAAATAAATTATTAAAAATTAATCAAGTTCAATTCTATTATGATTTTTATTACTTGATAATGAATTTGGAACATAATAGAAATGGATAAAATAAAATATTCTGAAGAAGAAGAAAATAAAAAAATTGATGAG
>JABGZU010000005.1 GCA_018674605.1 Candidatus Nitrosopumilus sp. | reverse complement strand
AGTAATCTTGTAATTGGTATGACTATTGTTGCATATGGTACATCTACTCCTGAACTTGCAGCAAGTATTGCAGCTGCTGGTGATCATAGTGCAATAATTTTGGGAAATATTATTGGAAGTAATATTGCTAATGTTGGAATGGTTATTGGTGTTGCAGCAATTTTAGTTCCACTTGCAGTTAAAAAATCTGTACTAAAAAAAGAAATTCCAATAATGTTGGGTGTTTCTATTTTACTTGTTTTAGTTTCTATTGATGGTGAGATTTCTCAATATGATGGTGTTTTACTTCTTCTTGGGTTGGGTCTATTTGCATTTTATACATTTAGAGATGCATTAAAACAAAGAGAGACAACTAAAGATGATGTTAATTCTGGTAAAAATAACATTTATCTAAAATCTGCTGGATTAATTGGGATTGGTGTTATTGTATTGTACATTGGAGCTATACTTACAGTTGATAATGCTGTTGTCATTGCAACTGAATTTGGTTTATCTGAAAAAATTATTGGTTTAACTGTGATTGCAATTGGAACCTCTCTTCCTGAATTAATTACTTCTATTATTGCAATTCGTAAAGGACACACTGATATTGGAATTGGAAATATTATTGGAAGTAACATTTACAATATTTTGATGATAATGGGTGTGGGTGCTGCCCTTGGTGGTGTTTTAGTTACTTCTGATGTTTATGTGGATTATGCTATTATGATCATTTTTAGTATTTCATTGCTGATTGGTTTGAAAACTGGAATAATTAATAGAACCATGGGTATTATTTTGGCTACTGGTTATGTTTTGTATCTGGTAACAGCATTTTTCAAATAATTTATGCCTAGAATTTAGATTGAATTAACTGAAATATTTTCTACTTTGATTGATGGGGTGATTGATGGTAATGATGCCCATTGCATTACTCTTTTTTGATCATTTCCAATATCTGAGATATTTTTTAACATCTTTGGAAGACTATGAATTATCCTTACTGATTTTCCTGGACCTATGATTTTCCCATTTTCAATAATTTGTATTCCGCTTCTGGCTGTACATGAAAAATCTCCTTTAATTGGATTTACTGCATATGTGTACCATAATCTTCCAACTAACAATCCATGTTTTGTATTTTTTATCATATCTTCTTGAGAACTAGTTCCTGATTTGATTGTAAGATTATGTGGTGCTGAAATTGGAATTGGATTTGAACTTCTTCCCATGGGTGAACCCATTCGTATTGCATTTCCTGATGAATTATTTCCTTCTTTGTAACTGTCATATAGATTTGAAAAAGTATTTTTAAAAATTCCATTTTCTATTAATTTATTTTTTTTAGTTTTAATTCCTTCATCATCTATTGCTTTTGTTCCAACCCCTTCTGATATGTGTGGATCATCTGTTAGACTAAAATTTTCTATAGATATTTTATTTTCAAAATCATTTGAAAAACAACTTTTCTTTTCTGATACTGTTTTAAAATTAAAATTAGATGCTACAACAAATGACAATAATTCCCCAACTGAGTATGGCTCAAAAATTATTGAATATGTGTCTGAATTAATTTTTTGTGGATTTATTGATTTAGTACACATTTCTTTTGCATCATTTCCTATTTGTTTTGCAGAAAATTTTGCTAATGTTCTACCACTTGCATGCCCAATCCCTGAAACTGGTATTGAACTTTGTTCTGATTCTGCATTTATGATTCCTGAAATGTATGTAGATTCATCATTGAAATTTAATCCATTGGAATTCATTAATTCAAAATTTTCATATACTATGTTTAATGAACCTGTTATCGTATCAATTTTTTCATTTTTTGCTGAATTAATCATATTTTGTGCTATATCCATTGCATTTGCCCCTGAAATTTCTTTTAATTTTTTATCAAATACCCCTTCTAGTTGTACTGATTCATTTTTGTATGGCAGCCCCTTCCAAAATTTTCTTGGTTTAAGTTTTTGAGTTGTTTTAAATCCTTTATTGACTCCATCTGTTATTTTTTCATTGTTGGTTGTTTGTACTGATGCAATTTTTTTCTGGTGGATTAATCTAATTCCATAATTTTGATCAAAATTTTGTTTTATTTCTATAATTTCTGAATCTGTAATTCTTACTGTTGTGATGTTTTTTTTAATCTCAATAATTTCACATTCATCTATTCCTATTTCACTTGAATATGTTATTGCCTTTTCTAAGGCTGACAATTATTGCTCTCTTGGATTTTTGTATTTAAATTTATTAATTTTAATTAATTCTGCATATGATCCAAATTGTGAATAATCTTTAATTTTATCCAATCCTTCCTCTGATTCATTTTCAGTTTCGAATTTTTTTAACATTTTGTAATGTGTATTTCTCTCTGCTGGAATTCTTCCTATCTCTCTTACCATTCGTCTTATCTCTTTTGGTTTTAATAATTGCCCGTACTCTGAACCTGCAGATGTTGAAATACTTTCGTTGATTAGTGTACCTCCAAAATCATTTGCTCCCCACATTAACAGTAGTTGTGACATTTTTTGTCCTTCTTTTACCCAAGACATTTGAATATTGTCTATTGAATTATTGAACATAATCCTTGCAATTGCATGTGTGAGTAAGACGTCGTTTCCACTCCCTCCTTGTTGAATTCCTTCATGTAATTGATGTTTGTACATTGGTGCTTCTGTGGGAACAAAATCTAATGGAACAAATTCTGTAAATCCTCCTGTCTCTTTTTGAATTTCTCTTAATTTCACCATATGGTTTACTCTTTCTTCAAGTGTTTCTAAATGACCAAACATCATGGTTGATGTTGTGTTAATTCCAATTTTGTGGGCTCCTTTGATGACTTGTTCCCATTGTTTTACAGTAATTCTACCTGGAGAAATTTTATCTCTTAATTTTTGGTCTAATATTTCTGCAGATGTTCCTGGGAGTGTGTTTACTCCTGCTTCTTTCATTCTTTTTAGAAATTCTTCAATTGAGACATCTGATCTAGTGGCTCCATAAAGAATTTCTTCAGGTGAAAATCCGTGTATGTGAATATCTGGTATTTCTTTTTTAATTTCTATACAAATTTTTTCATACAAATCTCCTTCCATATCTGGAGGTAATCCAGCTTGAATGCAAACTTCTGTTGCCCCTAAATTGTGAGCCTCTTTTGCTCTACGTACAATTTCTTCTGTTGGCAAAAAATAACTTTCTTCTTCTCTAAAATCTCTACTAAATGCACAAAAACCACATTGCTTTATGCATACATTTGTAAAATTGATATTTCTATTAACAACATACGATACAATATTTCCTACTCTTCTTTTTCGTAACTCATCTGCTACAAGTCCAACTAGATGAAAATCAACCCCTTTTGTTTTGTATAGTTCTACTCCTTCTTTTGCTGATATTTCTTTTTCAGATAAAGCATTGTTTAAAATCTCAGATATTATTGGATCTGCGTTTTTAAACAGTGAATCTATGTTAAGTGTCATCTCCAATATTCCTCTTTTACGTACCCATCTTCATTTTCAATATCTGCTATTTTATTTCTTAGTTCTTTATTAATAAAAGAAAAGAATTCTGGGTATATTGGAAATCTACATTTTAAATTAAATCCTGATTTCTTTGAATTTTCATCTACTTTGTTTATCTCTGGCCAAGAAAATTCTGGATTTACAAAATCTGGTGTCAATGGTGATATTCCTCCCCAGTCATTAATCCCTATTTGTAAGAAACTTTGATATGATTTTGGAGATAAATTTGGTGGAATTTGGATATTCATTTGTGGTAGTATGATTCTTGATAATGCTACAATTTTCTTAAAATATTCTTCATTAGTTGACGGTGTATCTTTCATTATTGTATCTGGTTTTGGTTGAAAATTTTGTAAAATCACTTCTTGAATATTTCCATATTTTTCATGTAGTTGTTTTATTGCTAATATTGAATCTATGATTTCTTCTATTGTTTCTCCAATTCCTACAAGAATACCTGTAGTCATAGGTATTTTCAATTTACCTGAATTTTCTAAAATTTTTAATCTAGTTTGTGGTCTTTTACTTGCAGCCAAATAATGCGGCATTCCTTTTTTTGTTAATCTTTCACTAATGTTTTCAAGCATAATCCCCATTGATACATTTGTTTTTTTGAGCTCCCTCATTTCATCAAAATTTAAATTTCCTGCATTTGTATGTGGAAATAATCCTAACTCTAGTGCAATTTCTGATGAATGTATTAAATATTCTGCAGTTGATTTGAATCCATTTTCTTTAAGCCAGTTACGCGCTTCTGGATATTTTTGCTCTGGTTGTTCTCCTGTAACAAAAAGTGCTTCTACGCATTTGTATTTTTTTGCTAATTGTAATAATTCTTTAATTTGTTTCTTTGACATTAAGGATATTTTTTCTTCTCCTGGTTCTGCTTTGTATGTACAATACGAGCATGTATCTTTACATAGATTAACAATATTGAAAAATGCTTTTTTTGAAAATGTAACTGTGTTTCCTTTATTTTTAATTCTTAAATTTTGTGCAGTTAAAAAAAGATCATTTGTATTCTTTTTTGAATTTTCATAAACTTCTATGATTTCTTGACGAGTAATTGATTTATTTTCTAAAACATTGTTTAAGATCTCAGATTTTAATACTAAATTAGTCAATAGAAGAATTTTTTTCTGGATGTATTTATGCTTGTATCTGTTTTTAATTTGGTCTTTCTTGAAGAATAATTGTAACGCTTGTTGTTCTGTTCTCCCTTAGAATTTCTAAAACCATTTCATCTCCAACTGTTTTTACCCTTTGAAGATGTATCAAAATATCGTCTATTTTTCGAACATCTATTCCATCAACTGTTGTGATGATATCTCCTCCAATTAGGTATTCTCTACCTTCAACTTTTATTGTTTCATTTGATCCAATTAACCCTGCATCAAATGCAGGACTATCTTCTACTACTGTGATGATTAAAAATCCTAATGTGTCTTTTAATCCTAAAATGTTTGCAGTATCTGGGTCGATATCTTTGCCTGAGATTCCAATCCATGGATGCTTGTATTCCCCTTCCTTGATCAAAGTTGGTACAATTTTTGCAACTGTTTGTGATGGTATTGCAAATCCTACCCCTGTAAATTCCCCTGTTGTTGATTGTATTGCAGTGTTAATTCCTACAATCTCTCCTCTCATGTTCAATAGTGGTCCTCCTGAATTTCCTGGATTAATTGCAGCATCTGTTTGAATTACATCTGGTATTGAAAATCCTGAATTTGATGGAAGTAATCTTCCCATTTGACTAATAATCCCTGATGTCATAGAACCTGATAATCCAAATGGATTTCCAATTGCAGTAATTGTTTCTCCTACTTTGAGGTTAGATGAATCTCCAAGTGATAATGGATGTAATAATTTTAAATCTGTATTAACTTTGATTACTCCAATATCTGTAGATTCATCCATTCCTATAATTTCTGCATTATATGATCTGCCATCCAAAAATGTGACAATTGTTTTTGTAGCATCATCTATTACATGTGCATTTGTAATTATGTGTCCTTTTTTGTCAAATACAAAACCTGAACCCACTCCGCCTGTATCATTTTCTGTTTGATTTCTTTGAATATTGACTCTTACAACTCCTGGTTCAGATTTTTCAAAAATTTCAATTAATGATAATGTTTTTGATTTTGCTAAAATTGTATTATTAATTTCATCAATTTGATTTTGCATCTGTATTGTTGTTTCATCTGGCTCTGTTGGCAAGACAAATAGTATTGAAAATATGATAACTGCTGTAATGCTTCCTATAGTTGCACCTACAAATATGCCTGACTTATCCATGATATGGTTGATTTCTTATTTCTGTCTAAAAGTATTACTGCAATTACTATTTTTCAACAATTAAAGTTACTACAATTTCAGTTTGATCATTATCAAGGTCATCATCTAATGCAATTTCTTTATCCACAAGTTTGTATTCTTCAATTAAAGAACCATATTCACTAAATCTTCTAACTAGTTTGCTTTTTGGAAGAACAACTACATCCCCCGCGTTATGATATGTTTCAACTGACTCTCCTTTTTTTATTATAATTTTCAATCTATTTGCTAATGTAAAATTAAATATAAAAAGTAACCAAAAATAATTTCTTGTTTGTGTATTTCTAATTATTATATGCTAAGTGAATTTTGTGTGTGGTCTTTCATTGAATAACTTCTACCTCTCCATGATACTGATGATGAACCTTTGGCATGAATCAAACCTGTAAGAAATCCTGATGCTACTATTAGTCCTCCTAGCGGTGCAAATAATGCATGAATGATTTTCAGTTTTAATCCCATTTTCACTTCAATTATTGCTCCTGTATAGATTAGTGCTGATGCAATTCCTGCTGAAATGTATAGTAGTTTTGTTGATATTGATTCGATTGGTATAACATTTGCAATTACAAATACTGGAAATGGGATAAATAACAAAAATAACACTGCAAGAAAACTCCCCACAGCAATTTTTTCACTTTGCAAGTATAATGGAATCATTAATCGCTTCAATGCATTCCATAATGTACTTGCATCTCTTGCCCAAACTGCATCTATGAGATTATCTCCTCTAACGATTCTCATTTTATATCCTGATTCTTTGACTTTTCTGCCTAATGCCCCATCTTCAATTATTTCATGTTTGACCCCTTCATGCATTCCAACTTGTTCGTACGTCTTTTTTGTAATGATGAAAAAACTACCAAAAAAATATGCTGCTTTTTTCTTTGGATTGTTGACATTTATTGCTGAAAACCTTGTATGCAAAAATGTTGATATCATTGGCAGTGATATTTTAGTAAAAAAATCAAATGTAAGTAATCTTGGAATTGCTGATAATGCGTCTAATTGCAAACTAAGTAGATGTGATACTGATAATGAAATTACTTGTTTTGCATGCTTTGTGTCTGCGTCTGTAAATAGAAGTAATTCCCCACTTGCTTGTTTGTATCCCTCCATACATGCCCAATTCTTACCCATCCATCCATCTGGTTTTGACTTTGCTGAAACATGTATTATTTTGGAATTTTTCTTTGCATAATTTGCAATAATTTTACCTGTTGAGTCCTCTGATGAATCATCAATTACTATAATTTCATAATTTTTATAATCTTGATCAATTAGTGAATCTAAACATTTTGCTAGATATTTTTCCTCATTTCTTGCAGGAAGAATAATTGAAACTTTGGGTGTTGTTTCATTTGTATTTTCAAATTTATCTAAATATGGTGTTTGTGTGAATGTTTCAATCATTGATTTAATTAGATATGCCCATGCGCCACAAATTCCAATCAAAACTGCTGTAACTATGTAGATGATTATTTCTGTAATTAATTCCATGATTTTATTTTTCTATTTCTTCTTTGATACTTTTCATTGCTTGCTCTGTTCCACTTTTAATGTGACTTTTAATTATTGCAGTAAACATGTTCATCATCCCTGTTAATTTAATGTCCCATGATGTTTTGACAATTACAATGTTATCTTTGGGAGTCAATGTGATGATTTTTGTTCCATCTAGTATTCCCTTTGTAAATTTTGCATTGATTTCTTTATTGGGGGTTAATTGAATTTCTTGTAAACATTTTTGATCTCTAAATGCTATTGTAATTTCTCTTTTGACGGTGTCTCCTTCTTTTGATAATGTTTTCACACTTTTCGTGCCTTTCCAAAACTTTGGTTCATTATCTATGTCTGAAATAATTTCCCATACCTTCTCTATTGTGGCATTGATCTCAATTTGAACTACAATTGTTGCCATCTTTGATTGAGTGGTGTTTGCATCAAATATATTAGATTCCACCTGCTATGGAAACAGACTGTGATGGGCCAACGCCTAAAATCCAGAACATTAACTCCGGTTCTAATGGCCTTGACCATTCTTCCGTCACAGTCCCTTAAAATTTAAAAGAACACATAATTCCATTATTGTATGGCAAAAATTGGAACTTTTGATGCTAGTAATTTTTGGAAAAATGCTTATGCTCATCAACGTGGCAAATTATTGAAAAAAGTTAGTGTCCCTGATGATCAAATTATTGCACTAGTTAACAAAAAATACATGGAGTTACCTGCTGCTTTAAAATATGATATTGAAACTAGTGGTATAACAAAAAAAGAATTACAATAATACAAATTTATTTTAAACCTAAAATTTTAGATGTATCATGACAACTGTTTCATATGATGATTTTGCAAAATTAGATCTTAAAGTTGCAAAAATTATTTCAACAGAATCCATTGAAGGTAAATCTAGAATCATCAAAGGCCGAATTGATTTAGGTGGAGATGATCAAAGAGATGTAATCATTGGAGGCGCTCAATATTTTCAACCTGAAGATATTGTTGGAAAAACTGTAATTGTTCTTGCAAATTTAGAGCCAAAAACCATGGCCGGTGTTGAATCAAACGCAATGCTTTTAGCTGCAGATGTTGATGATAAACCATATTGGCTTACAGTTGATGGTGACATTGCTTTGGGAAGTCCTATCAAATAATTATTTTTTAAAAAATTAAATTATTTTTTTAACTAATCGTAAACCATTAGTTCTTTTTCTTCTAATAATGCATGAACATTATTTACAGATCGATACACTTCAGTTTCAAGTTTAGCACCAACACAAACTAATTTTCCTGATGCAAAAATCAAGATTACTGTTTTTGGATCAAGCATTCTGTGAATCAATCCTGGAAATTGCTCTGGCTCGTACATACTTCTTGGTAATGTTCTTGCTGCTTGTT
>JABGZU010000053.1 GCA_018674605.1 Candidatus Nitrosopumilus sp. | reverse complement strand
TTTTTCTTCATCAATTCCTCCACGTACAAGATTTTCATCAATCAAAAATTTAGCATTTTTAAAAATAATTTCATTATCTATTTCTTTTAATTCTGGAAAGTTATACATGTGCATTTGAGGTATTTTTGAACAACCCTTTAGCCTTGAATAATATTCTAATAAAATTATTTTTCTTATTTTTTCATCCATATTTTCATTCATTACTGATGTCTTAAATTATTTTTAGTAAATTAATATTTCACATTTAATCCTAGAAAAAATAAAATTAGCAGATTTTCTTTCATTCACATTGCCTGCTTGAAAACAAATTTTTGAATGTTTCAAACCTGGTTTGGAAACTTTTCGGTTTCTTTCTTCCTACGATTCTAAATAACACGATTCCAGTTTCTGAACTAGTTCCTTTCAATGCCCATGAACCATTTTTCATTAGGTATGGTTGTGGATTTTTCATAGTCACTTTTTTTCGTGCTTTTATATCGTAAGCTTCTATTCTTGACATTAATTGAAATTAAAAATTTATTATTTTTGATACAGTGTAAAATTTTGATAGTTTTTAGCTGAAAAATAATTTATTTGTAATTTATGTTGCAGGCTCAAATTAATTTAAAAATTATAATTATTACACTAATATTGTAAATAATTTGTTTAATTATCATGAAAATACTCATTGATGAAATGGATGATGGATGGGATGAAAAATTAAAAGAATTGGGTTTTGATGCCTATAGTGTTAAAAAATTAAGGATTGATGGTCACAAATTAAGAACAGATTATTCTGTAATCAATTATGCTAAAGAGAATGATATGATTTTAGTTACTCGTGATACTGAGAGTGGTCAGGCATGTGAAGAAAATGAATTACCATATATCTTACTTGATAATGCTGCAATTTTTAATATTGTTTTAGAGAAATTAAAAAATAATTAATTAACATTCTCTGACTTTGTTTGAGACATTCGCAAATTTTCGAGAATTTCATTTAAAAAATTATCTTCTGGTTGATGTGATATATTATTCATAATTGACTCCCAACAATCTTCAATTCTTCTTTTATTTTGTGAAAACATTTTATCTTTTTTGAATGTTGGATAATATGATAATAATTTCATTATTCCATCAGATGACTGTACAATATGTATCAGGTGTATTGTTGATCTTAACCTTTGATGAAATGAGAATTTCTCATCTCTACTTGTTTTCTCAAAATTAATTATCTCTTCATAAATTATATTAATTTCATTATGTAGATTTTTTAATTGATTGTTAACTGATTCATACAAATTAATTAATTCGTATTCTATGTGTGCTCTACTGTGAACTTTTTTTTCTACCTCCCCTGTTTCTACTAGTGCACTAATTTCTCTATAAACTATTTTTTCATTACCTACTTTTTTTATCACTCTTTTGGCTAATTCGGTTCCTCGTATTTTTCCACTTTCATTTAAAATCCTTATAATTTCTGTTCTGATAATTTGTGAATTTTTATCCATTTTGCTTTATCCTTTTTTTTGATATTTTTTTAAAACTGTTGATTCTCCATCATCTGCAATTTCTTTAATCAATCCTTCCAAAATAATAATTCCTTTTTTTATTGGTTCTTTTTCCATAATTTTATTTTTTAATTTTAGTTTTAATACCATTCTTTCATTATTGACAAAGCTCAACAAACTAACTTTTTCACCCATGTTGAGATTTGTGAAAAAATCTACATATTCTGCTGTTGTTTTTATGGCCATTATTGGTTTTTTATCCTTCTAGTATTTGTTTGAAGTACCTGTAAACTAAGTTTATTTACAATTTTTAGTTAAATTACGCATGGATAGTTGTGATAGTCGTGCCCGTGCTTATAAAAATGGGAAAACTTTTGATGAATGCAAAAAAATTGCAGAATCTTTGAATCCTGACTTTAAACGCCAAATTGTTAAAAATGGGAAAGTTTTGTGGACTGAAATTTTAGAACAAGTAGAATATGATGAGCTAATTTACAAATTAACTCTAAAGTTTCTTAGACGAGATGGGTATGATATTGGAAATCATAAACTTCCTAAAGTTAAAGCATTTAATCATTAAAATTTGTTTTACAACTTCCATCTGCATTTTGTAATTTTTTTGCTAAAATGTATGGTGTAATAATTAAGATTGGAATTGATAATGCAATGAATAATGTCTGTAACTGTGTTAATAATATTGATAATCCAATTCCACTTGCAGTTCCAATAAATATTGAAAGAAAAGTACCTGCACATGTTGGACATGCAATAAATAATCCAGTGGCTGCACCTATACTACTCATACCTTTTCCTTTTTTAGAAATTGCATATGCATTAATTGCAATTGATGCATTTAATGCAACTAGATATGACACTATAATTTGTAATACTAAATTTATGGGAATAACTTGTAATCCTACATGTTCTGTAATGTATATGATAATCTTTGGCATATATCCTGGCCCATCACAACATGGTGCAATAAATCCTGATGGAATTGTTGCTCCATAATGTGTCACAAAATTTATTTCTGGTTGATAAACTAGTGTTCCTGAAACTAGCGAAAAAAATATTCCATATGTGATAAAAATAGCGATAAAAATTTTACGTGATTTTGAATTGTATGTAGTAATTGCAATTATTGATAGTATGTCTTTATCATTATTTTCCACTTTACTTTTATGGTATTTGTACATCCCAAAAGCAATTCCTCCAAAAGAAATGATCATTATAATGTAGAATCCTAACGCAATTCTTTGAATTGTTTCAAATGCACTTGGTGTAAATAATTCAGGATCTTGATATCTTCCATATATCAAAAATAATATTCCAATTGACACAAATCCTAAAATCATTAATTTTTTACCTTTACTGTTTGTCATTGATTGCTCATTTCCTAAAATTTGATTTTTTTCTATGGGATTAAATTCTATCTTAACTAAGTCTGGGCACAAAAATATAGATTATTGCGATAATTTCTAACCTTCCAAAAATCATCAAAAATCCTAAAACTATCATTGTTGCAGGATCTGTGTCTGAATCAATTACTCCTGCTGATAAACCCCCTGTGGTAATTATTCCTGCAGCTTCAAAAAATGCATCTTGATAAGATACATCTTCTATTGCTGCTAGATGTGCTCCTGTAATTGCAGATATTGTTGGAAATAACGCTAAAATGATTAATGTTGATATGAGTTCTTTTTTGGCTTGACTTGATAATTCTGCCCTTTTAATTTTTGAGAAAAATGGAATTATGTCTCTGAGGTGGAATAATCTAAAAATTTTCAGACCCCCTGCAGTTGAAAATCCACATCCGCCAATAAACATCAGAATAATTAAAATCGTATGTGCTCCTCCACTAAGCCCTGCCAAACTTTCTATTTGTAATCCTGCAGTAGTACTAGCGGACACAGAATAAAATGCACTTTGCATTGGATCTAGTCCGCTTATCACTGCAAACAAAATTGTTGCACTACCTAAAATTGCAAAATATGTTAAAACTTCTTTTCCTAATTTTGGCGATAAGAATTTTTTTCTAACAAATGCATAATGGAATGTAAATGGTAATGCACCTAAAATCATTGCACCAATTAACACTACGTGCTCTTGCCACAGCAGACCTTCGAGAATTGTGGATGTAGGTGTAAATCCTCCTGTTGAAAGTGTACTCATCGCCAACGAGAAATTATCAATGATATTTCTTTCACCAAATATGTACAATAGCGATGCAACAATTACAATGTAAATTCCAAAAATAACTGTAATTGTAAGAAATAATTCTTTCATGTGTAATGTTTTTCCTGATATGAAACCGCGCATTGCTTGTAATTTTGACTCTGGATAGAATGCAGTAATTACTAGATAAATGAAACTCATCCCTCCTACTAGCTGTGTATAGCTACGGAAAAATGTGAAACTTTGTGAGAGTTTTTCTGGCTCATCAAACAATGAAATTCCTCCTGTTGTAAATCCTGCAGCACTTGAAAAGAATGCATTTGCAAATACCTGTACTGGTGGTTCATCACTTGGAAACACGTAGAGATATGGTATGGTGCCAAATAATGACAGTAAAAATAAACTAGAAAATACTAGTATTGATGCCTGTTGTAGATTTAGACTTGACTTTTCACCATATGAGTTTAGGAAAAATCCTGTAACTAGTAACAAAACTGTGGTCAAATAAATTCCAGAGGCTGTAACTGTATCTTCTAATAATGTTGCAACAACAGCTGGAACTAGTAATAATACACCTGCAAATTGTAATACAAATCCTAAATTTCCTAACACTGCTTTTACTGGTGGGCTTAAAAGTCGAGGAGTTGTTGCAGTTGCATCTCTAATTGCATTTGCAATCGTTGATTGTAATATCATGCCAACAACTTGAGTTTTTTTTGATATTACTGGAAGTTTTCTAACATTGTTATCTCGCATTTTGTGCAAGGCATCTTGTAAAGTTGATTTATCACTTATTGTAATTAGAGGTTTAGTCATTATTTGTTTTAGTACCGTTGCTTCTGCGTAAACAGTTGCATCACTGACTTTGCTTAGAATATCATCATCAGTAACAATTCCTATGGGAATCTTTTTTTTATCTATTACAATTATGTCATCTGTTTCATAGTGACGTAACATTGTAGCTGCATCTCTTGTTGATGTATCCATGTCCAGAATCAGAACATCTTTGTCCATGTATTCTGTAACATATTTTGTTAGAACATACGATACAGCTCGTTCTGGGTTAGTTGACATTATGCTACCTTATCTCTGGATTTTAAATAATTTGGGGTCGTTATTGAAAAATACTTGTACGTAAAACAAGATCTTTTCTAATTTGATCTCAAAACTTTGCTATCTTTATAAGCGATATCTTCAAAGTTTATGCGTAATACTATGGATATCAATCAAGCCCCCGAACCTGATTATGATTCTGTCAAAATTGATTATGTTGGATTTGTTGATCCTTATGCTGTAGAGGGTATGGTTGTTCTAAAGGCTGATAATGGAAAGGAATTTCATATGCGCGCATTTTCAGGTGAGATTGCAAAACATATCTCAAGTTTTGATGACACTGAAGGTGAACCTGCCCCATCCATTTATAGAATGATTGAAGAAATCTGTGACCAAAGTGAGCTAACTCTAGTTAAAGTAAAAATCTATGAAAGTGGAGATGTGTTAAGGGCAAATCTTTACTTTACAGGTAAGAAAGACCTTGTTTTAAGAAA
>JABGZU010000055.1 GCA_018674605.1 Candidatus Nitrosopumilus sp. | reverse complement strand
CCACACATAGTACAAGGAACATTATTTCCAGGATGTTGTCCAGTTCTACTATGAATTTTTGCAGCCTCTTCAGGATCAATGGATAAAGCAAGTTGTTTTTCCCAATCCAATGTACGTCGAGCTTCAGTCATTTCCATATCCCATTTAATGGCCTTATCACGAATCTTTACAAGATCACCCGCATGAGCTGCAATTCTATAAGCAATTAATCCAGATTTGACTTCTTCAGCGTTTGGTAATGCTAAATGCTCAGAGGGAGTAAGATAACATAAAAGATCAACACCTTCACTTGCTGAAACTGCAGCACCAATAGCACTGGCAATATGATCATGACCAGATGCAATATCAGTAACTAAAGGACCAAGTACATAGTATGGAACATCTCCGATAAGAGATTTAGCTAATCTAACATTTGCAGCAACTTCATTTAATGGCACATGACCAGGACCTTCAACCATAACTTGAATATCATTTTTATGAGCTCGCTTTGTTAATTGAGAAATATTGATCATTTCTTGAACTTGTAATTCATCATGAGAGTCTAAAATTGAGCCAGGTCTAAGGGCATCTCCAAGACTAAAAGTAACATCATATTTTTTAGCAATTTCCATCATGTAATCATAATGAGTAATGTATGGATTTTCTTTATCATGCTTTAACATCCAAGCTGCAGTAATTGTTCCACCTTTACTAACAACACCACCATGTCTTTGAACTTTTAAAATTCGCTTTGCAATATCTTTTGTGATACCACAATGTATTGTAGTGTAATCAACTCCATCTTTTGCATTATTTTCAAATGCTTTAATGTAATCATCTTCAGTTAAATTCAAAGGATTTTTGTGAACTTCAACACCATAGTTGTATGCCTCATAAATTGGAACAGTTCCAAAAATAATTGGTGCAACATCCATTAGTGTTTGACGTATTTTTTTGACATCGCCACCATCACTAAGATCCATAATAGTATCAGCATGATATTTTATTGCAACTTTTGCTTTTTCAATTTCTTCATCTAAATTTACATTCAAAGTTGAAGTTCCAATATTTACATTAACTTTAGTTTTCAATCCCTTTCCAATTCCAACATTATGGATTTTTTGAGGTCGAATATTATTACTAGGAATTATTATTGAGCCACGTGCAACTTTTGGAATTAACCAATCAATTGAAACATCTTCATCTTTTGCAACTTGTTTCATTTCATCAGTAGCAATACCACGACGTGCAGAAGTCATTTGAGTAGCCATGAAGTAATGTAGTTTTTACCTGATTTAAACAATAGTGAAAAATATTTAAAAAAAGTTCAATATCTTAAAAATAATTAATTTAAATTTAATTTCTTTTCTAAATTTGATTTTTCAGACTTTATTTTTGAAATACGCTGTAAAATAGGCTCAACAATACGCTCAGAATCAGAAAAAGAGAAGTTTTGTCTAATCTCATTAACTCTTTGAATTAATTCAATTTCTGCAGAAACCAAAGATTCGTAATGATCAAATGATGTATCATCAGAAGGTAAAGATCCATTTTTAGAAGATTTCATTATCTAGGAGGGCTCCAACTTTCTTCAATGTTATCATCAATGTTTTCAGATACAAAATATTTTTTTCCACATTTAAAACACTGCCAAAGAAATTTTCCATCCATTTTTGATTGGTATTGCATAGGAAGTAAACAAGTTGTACATTGTAATTGATCAGGAACAGAATCATCAACCATAGGGATTTTACTCATATAATAAAAAATTCATTCAAGTATAAAATGAGTAACATAGTTTTGAATTAAATAATTTGTAATTAATGGAAAAACAGATTAGTGTTAAAAATTAGTAAAATATGTGAATTTATTATCTATTGGCGGTTCAGATCCATCATCAGGTGCAGGAATTCAAAGTGATGTTAAAACATTTTCAGCACTTGATGCATATGGTTTAACAGTTATCACAGCCATCACAGGACAAAACACTTCAAATTTTGGAATGGTTGAACCAGTATCAAAAAAAATGTTAAAAAATCAATTAGAAACAATAATTTCAGATTTTAAAATTGATGGAATAAAAATTGGTATGGTG